>JAFGIT010000242.1 GCA_016929465.1 Candidatus Coatesiibacteriota bacterium
CGAGTTCCGGCTCGTCGATGCATATGAGCGGCGGCGGGTCAGGACTCATCAGTATGGCGACAAGCGCCAGCATGCGCATAGCGCCGTCGGAGAGATCATCTGGCGAGAAGCCAGCCTTATTCTCGAAAGGCCTTTCGAGCCAGGATAAGATCACCTTACCATCACCGCCTTGCGGAGGGAATCTGATGTCACGCAGATCTGGACAGGTAATCTTCAGCACATCGAGCATTTCTCCCCAAACGTCAGGATGCGTTTGGCTTACAGCGTTAAGGACAGCCACTGCATTCTCGCACCTGCGGAATACCCGCAGGTCGGGCCTAATGGTCTGCGGTCTCCGCATTGGAGATTCAGGCCCCACCTCGATAGGAAGATAATGCGCCCAACTCTCCAGCTCCCGCAGCAGCCCGTGTTGACGCGAGTACTCTGTGGGATTCCTAATCTGAAAAATGGCCAATTCAGACTCGCTCTGAACCTGTATCTCATGGGGAGCAGGAAATGGCCCATCCGGGGCAGGGAGTGGCCCGAAGTGCATTGTCACCTTGCCTGGAGTATCTCTTCCCCGCGACATGATAACCTCCTTAATGACCTCTATTCCGTCAGAATCCGGCTCATCCGGATTCTCCGGTTCCCAGCCAGGCACCCACATATCCTCGGAAAGGATGATCGGAAACGTACCGCGTGCTCCGATGGAAATGGCGTAAGCAAACGCCGGCTCTGCGTGGCCAACTGCCCCGCTGCTTGCGAAATCGAGGGTGAATTCCAGGCCCGCCTCTCCGCTCCTGTGCCGAACACCGGGCATGCCTCCTCGCCGCAAGATCCCCTCGCCAAGCCCGCCCCTCGCTGCCTCATTCAGCAGCGCAAACACATCCATGAAGTTGGACTTGCCGCAGCCGTTGGGCCCAATGAGGACGTTTAGCGGCTCCATATCGAGGCTGACGTCTTTGAGACTGCGATAGCCTTTAATCTCGATGTGCTTGAGCATTATCTCGTCACCTTGTCATTCAAGCGGTTGGGGAAAACCCATGAATATCGCCTCTGAATATACACAAGATCTAGTGGGACGCCAATGGGATTGTATCGGTGTCCGGTCCCAACATGCACGCAGCTATTGGGCAAGACCCTCAAGTTTCGTCAGCCATTCATTGAAATGGTGGCATTTCTTCCGCATCCTCTCCAAACCGATCTGACCTGCTATCAGGGAGCCGTGAAGTGGCTTGCGATAGCGACGATATAGCGCATCCAGTCGGGCGCTCGGGTGCGTTGACGGATTGTCGTCTATTTCCTCAGGGCTCCTGAAGGTCGCTGCGATTTGGATTAGAGCCGAGGTCTGATCGGGACCATCCGGAAAGGCCCTCGGTATCTCCGCCGGCTCTGAAAACAAAAGCGACTCGAACTCATGAAGCTGGCAATACGGAATAAACCTTTCGCTGCCCATATCGAGCCCGAATTGCTCCTCAACGAATCTGACTCGCTCGAAACAGTCTTTGCCCTGCGGGCTAGCGCGGCCAGGGAAGTCATCGGGTAGTCCATAGTAATCGAACATCGTGGTTACGGCCGCGGCGCTTGAATCTCGCAACAGATTCCTCAGCTCCCGATTCACCGTCCGCCCATAGCATCCCGGGCTAAGGCCGCCCTTGAAATCGGGACCAGTCTTCACGATTTTGGTCGTCAGAATCTTCGGGATCAGGAAAATTCCGCGTTGCTCGAAGTGGGAGGCAAGCACGGTCCGCACAAAGCGCTCCTCAGTCTGCCCTTCGACATAAACGAGGACCTTCGTCAACGCTACGGCCTTCCGCCAAAAACATTCTTCTCCCAGAGGTCGCCGAGACCGTAATAGCCATCGAAATCCCTCAGCCAATCGGCAACTTCGGCGGCTTGAAGCCGTCTGATAGTCGTTGCTCGATTCTCTCGCTCCACGATGAGCAGGTCCTCTGGCCTCATTTGGTTGACCAACGGGACAGATTGTGTCGAGACGATGATCTGGGTGGTTTCCGATGTGCTGCTCAGCATCGATGCTAATACGGTGATAGCGTATGGGTGCAGCCCAAGCTCTGGCTCATCTATTATGATGGTTGATGGAGGCTCCGGTTGAAGCAGCAGTGTAGTCAAGCAGATGAATCGGAGGGTGCCATCCGAGAGATAATGCGCGAAAAATGGGCGATCAGAGCCCCTTTCCTGCCACTCCAACCTGATCTTATCCTGATTCTCGGTCATAGGCCGAAGAAGAAAGTCATCGAAGAATGGGGCGACCATTCGAATGGTATCCCGTATCTGGCTGTAATGCCCAGGCGAGGTCAACTGGAGCTTGCGAAGAAAGGCAGCCAGATTTGATGCATCGGGACGCAAATATATGTTGTCATTGATATCGGATACTTTCTTGACCTTCGCGCTCTCGCTCGTATCTTGGAAGTGATACACCTTCCAGCTCTTGATGGCATCAGACATGTCCTTAGAAAAGCCGGGCCGAGATTTTCGGGCATACTCAGGTAATTTTGCTTCGCGGTGTCCCTCGCCCAAATGAATGCCTTGACGATTGAATCCGGTCGATTCATGCTTGACAAAAAGACCATCATCCGCGGTTGGGACGATCTTAAATGAGTAGTTGTTCTTCCCGCAACGCAGGAGGATTTCGATCTCCTTCGTTTCTCCATGACCAAAAAAGAGCAACGAATCAGCCCCACCAGACCTCAAAGCGTATTCCTGCAAGCGAAGCTCCATCATTTCTCGGAGTAATTCGAAAACGGAGACGAAATTGCTCTTGCCTGCGCCATTAGCGCCGATGAGGACATTGAGATTGGAGAGCTCGATCTCCTGCTCTCGAATCGATTTGAAACCGCTAATCTTGATCTTGTCGAGTTTCATTGACTCTGTGTGTCACCCAAGAAATCAGAATTGCTTTTGCTCTTGGACTGGAACTATATCACAAGTTCGCGGGGATAATCTGTACGCAATTCAGCACGCGGCGCAATTAGGCAGGCTCTAACCAAACTGCCTGTCCAGTGTCCTATACTGTATCGCCTCGGATATGTGTTCCGGGAGGAGCTTCGGCTCGTTGGCGAGGTCGGCGATCGTGCGGGCAACTTTCAGGATGCGGTCGTAGGCTCGGGCACTCATGCCCATGCGGTTGATCGCGGACTCCATGATCGATTCGCATTCGGCGTCGAGCTTGCAGTGCTGCTTGAGGTCCTTGGAGAGCATGTGCGCGTTGCAGAATATCGGCTCATCCACGAAACGAGCCTGCTGGACCTTTCGCGCTTCGTTGATTCTCTCTCGTATGACCTGCGACTCTTCGCCAGGCTTCCATTTGGCAAGGTCCGAATAGGGCACGACTGGAACGTCCAGGTGGATATCTATGCGGTCCAGAAGCGGCCCAGATATCCGCGAGCGATAGCGCTGAATCTGAACCGGGGTGCACTTGCAGGCGACCTTTGGGTTCGTCAGGTGGCCGCACGGGCAAGGATTCATCGCGGCGGCGAGCATGAACCGGGTCGGGAATTTCACTGTCAACGCGGCTCTTGCAATGGTGACGGAGCCATCTTCGAGCGGCTGCCTCAGCACTTCGAGGACGTTGCGGTGGAACTCGGGGAGCTCATCGAGAAATAGGACGCCGTTGTGGGCAAGGCAGACCTCACCAGGCCTGGGGTATGCACCGCCGCCGATGAGGCCAGCATCGGAGATGGTGTGATGCGGCGACCGGAAGGGCCTCGTCGCGACCAGTGATTGCCCACTCCGCAAGAGGCCGGCGACGCTGTGGATCTTCGTGGTCTCGAGCGCCTCTTCGAGCGTCATCTCCGGCAGGATCGTGGGGAGTCGCTTTGCGAGCATCGTCTTCCCGGCCCCAGGTGGGCCTATCATTATCACATTGTGACCACCAGCGACCGCGACCTCGAGCGCACGCTTTGCGTGCAGCTGCCCTTTGACGTCGGCGAAATCTACGCGATAGTGGGAGGCGTCCACGAAGGCCTGTTCCATGTCAACGACAGTCTTGGGCACTTCTTCGTTGCCATTGATGAAGTCGACCGCCTGTGCAAGCGTCGTCATCGCAAAGACGTCAACGCCATCGACAACGCCTGCCTCATTGGCATTCGGTTCTGGGACTATCATCCCCACGCTATCCGTGTCCCTGGCCATCATGGTCATGGGCAGAATGCCAGGGACTTCGCGGACGCGACCATCGAGCGAGAGTTCGCCGATGAGGCAGTATTTTGAGAGGGCCGGTCTCTCGATAAAGCCTTGTGCAGCGAGGATGCCGATCGCTATCGGCAGATCGAGGCCGGCTCCCTGTTTTTTAACGCCGGCGGGTGCAAGATTGACTGTTATCCGACCGTCTGGAAGGTCGAATCCTGCATTTCGAAGGGCAGCTATAACCCGCTCCTTGCTCTCCTTTACGGCCGTGTCGGGGAGGCCGACAACGGAGTAGATGCAGGTGCCTGGGGAGAGATCGACCTCCACCTCTATCATATTTGCCTTGATCCCGACTACAGCACAGCTCATAACCTTAGCAAGCATCTTGCACCTCTTATTTGCATTGTTTATCCATCAAGACAATGTTCTAACCGTGACATGCTGTCGAATTGGGGATGGGGAGTCAAATGAAATGTGCGATCGAACATGCGACATTTGAGGCTAAGAAACCGGCGCGGTATACTTCTACTTGGATAAACGAATAATGAATCGGTCTCTCTCGTGCGAGGATTGGGCTGTGAGGCTACTGCAAGTCGTCTGGGTGAGTTGTCTTCTCCTGCTGTTGTCATCGCATTCGGCGATGGCGGAGAAGTATCAAGTCAATCTTGATGGGACTGGCGATTTCACCGTAATTCAAGACGCGATTAACGCTGCAGACGATGGCGACACGGTAATAGTCCACCCCGGAACCTACCATGAGAATATCTGCTTCAATGGCAAGAACATAATCTTGAGCTCGATCGATCCCGGGGATGTTGAGATCGTCAACTCGACGGTCATTGACGGGTGTGACCTCAGATTGTAGGTAATTCGCGCACCACAAATCACGATTGCTTCCCATTCTATTGATCGCCGCCCTGATAAGGGCGAGA
>JAFGIT010000243.1 GCA_016929465.1 Candidatus Coatesiibacteriota bacterium
GGAGCGGTCGTATCGTATTGCGTCTCGGTGTCCGCTTCCTGGGGCTGCGCTTCTTCATTGGACACATTGTCGGTGCTCACCGTGTAGAACCCGTATGTCCCGTCCTGGCTCACATCGAAGGAGAAGCTTCCGCTCTCACCAGACTTGCTCTGTCCAGAGTCAATCCATCCTCCACCGTCGAATTGATACCAGAGATATGTCCTGCTGACCCCGCACCCATCCGCATCGGAGGAGTTGAAGGCCACGATAATCGGAGAGCCGCTGGTTACATCGACCGACTCCGCATCCGAGGTGGGTGCCTCGGTGTCAAATCTCGTGGTCGCGTCGGCAGCAGACGGGAACTCCTCCTCGTTGCCAACCGCATCGATGGCAATAGTACAGAATTCGTATTCGCCATCGCCGTCGGGGAATTCGAACTCGAATTGCCCACTCGCGGCCTCAGAATGGAGCCCGCTGTCGGTCCATCCGCCACCCATTCTATAGAACAATAGGACTGCATCGACACCGGCGAAACTATCCTCCGCCTCAAAGTCAATCAGCACCGAGTCTGCCGAGGTGCAGTCCATCTCCGCCGCACAAACCGAGGATGGAGCTTCAGGGTCGTAATTCGTTTGGCAGTCGGCGTCCTCGGGGCTTCTCTCGCGCGAGCCCTCATTGCTGACGCCGATGGTGTAGAATTCATATACTCCCTCCCCTTGCTCTGGGGAGTACTCGATGATGCCTTCCTCTTCCCCTCCAGTTTCGCCTGAGAAAGTCCAGTCGGGATCCCACTCCCCGGAACCATCCGACCAATATCTGAACCAGAGCTCCACCTCGAGCAGCCCCTCGCTGCCGGGAGCCGCCGAATACTCGACCGAGATCGTCGCGCCGCTACTCCATTCGGAGCACTCGCTGAATGTGATCGGCACGCGGTCGTCGAATAACGTCTCATCGTCCGCTTGCCCGGGCGCTCCTTCGATGTTGCCGGCGACATCCGTGCTCAATGTGTAGAATTGGTAGAGGCCATTTCCCGTTGACGGCGAGAATGCGAACGCCCCCGATTCACCCTCCTCGAACAGCCCTGAATCCGACCAATCAGGCGACCAGGATTCGCCCTCGTCCGGCGAGAACCGGAACCAGAGCGATGTCGATTCGATCCCGCAACCGCCGTCATCTGAAGCATTGAATGGAATCGTGACCGGGGATGAGTTGACATAATCCGGGGAGCTGCAAGATGATGACGGCTCTAAAGTGTCTAATTCCATCGAAGCGTCCGCAGATCCAGGGGCATCCTCGGTATTACCCGCATCGTCCTCGCTCAGGGTATAGAACTCATACTCTCCATCTGCACCCGGCTCGAAGTAGAACGTGCCGGTCTCGCCGGCTTCAGATTCTCCCGTGTCCTGCCAACTACCACCCTCATAAGAAGCCCAGAGAGTGGTAAGCGCCACACCGGATCCTGCGTCGGATGCAGTGAAGTCGATAGGCACAGGCGATGAACTCGTGCAGCCAGATGCAGTGCAGCTCGACTCAGGCGAGGTGCTGTCGAAAAGCGTGGTGTCGTCCGCTGAACCAGGAGCGGTCTCTCGATTGCCGGCGTTATCGACGCATATCGTGTAGAACTCGTAGGTGCCGTCGTCTCCAGCATCGAAGCTGAATGATCCGGGACTGCCCACCTTATACTGCCCGGAGTAATTGAACGCCCCGCCCTCGAATGAATACCAGAGCTCCGTTCTCTTTACCCCTGAACCGCCTGAATTGTCAGATGCAGTGAATGTGACGGTTATCGGTGACGAGTTGACTAGATCTGGCGAACTCGCCGAGGATGAAGGCTCGGTGCAATCATAGAGGATGTCACAGTCGCAATAGTCGGGAGGCGTCTCCTCCCTACCCGCCTTGTCGGTCGCTATCGTATAGAAGTAATAGCGTCCCTCCTCGTCGAGGGTGTATTCGAATGAACCCGATTCGCCAGATTCCGACTGCCCGGTGTCGACCCACTCGCGACCGTCATAGTTGCGCCATAGTCTCACAGTTTCCACACCCGACCCGGCATCACTCGCCGTGAATTCGATCGCTATGGTCGTCTCATTCGTGTAATCGGCTGTGCTGCAGCCCGATGACGGAGGCTGCGTGTCATAGAGCGTGGAGTCATCTGGCGTTTCGGGGAGCGACTCCTGGTTCTGAGCGAGGTCCTTTGCACGCGATGCGAAGTAATATAGACCATCCAGGGTCGGAGTGAACTCGAAGGAGCCTGAATTCCCTGACTCCTCGAGACCTGAGCTCTGCCAGCTCCCGCTCCCTCGCTTATACCACAGCACCGTATAGTCCACCCCGCTGCCGCCCGTATCCGAGGCGGTGAAATCGACCTCGATCGGGGGCGACATGGAGTACTCAGGCGAACTCACCTCGGATGCCGGGCTGGTCTTGTCATAGGTCGTGGAATCATCCGCCCCTGAAGGTGGTGCCTCCTCATTCCCCACTTCATCGAATGCTATTGTATAGAACTCATAGACCCCTTCGCCCGTCAGATTGAAGTCGAAACTGCCGGATGCATTGCCTGATTGCTTACCCGAATCGTGCCAATCCCCGCCTGCATATCTATACCAGAGCCGCACTTTATCGATCCCGGAGCCGGAATCACTCGCATTGAAGCTAACCGAGACTGGAGTCGTCCGCGAATATGTGGGCGAGCTGCAGCTCGATGATGGCGCCGTTGCGTCGTATTCACAGCTGCAATCAGCCTGTGAGGGCGGTGACTCCTCATTGCCCAGCCGGTCAATTGCCAAGGTATAGAACTGATAGACACCCTCGGAGGAAAAGCTAAACACGAAGCTGCCCGATTCTCCGGACTCATCCAGTCCGCTATCTTGCCAATCTCCGCTTTCATAGCGATACCAGAGCGAAGTGGTCTGCACGCCAACACCACTCGCATCAGCAGAGTTGAAGCTGATGGAAAGCGTCGCTTCATTTGAGCCGGAGGCACAATTCCCCGACGAACTCGGCGCCGTTGTGTCATAGAGCGTCGAGTCATCGTGAGATGTGGGTGGGTCCTCCTCATTGCCCGCGTTGTCTTCGGCTATCGTGTAGAAATAATAGACTCCGTCAGAGCCAGGACTGAATTCGAATGATCCAGAACCTGACCCGCTGTGCAGGCCAGAATCAGTCCACCCGCCCGAATTCAGTTTATACCAGAGACGCGTGATAGCGAGACCGCTTCCACCAGCGTCAGAAGCACTAAACGAGACCTCAATGGGTGAAGAATTCTGGCTCTCGGGAGACTCGCAAGACGAGCTCGGCGCTGTAGTATCGACCACCGTCGAATCATCGGGATTCTCGGGTGGGGCCTCGACATTGCCCACTTGGTCAACCGCGATGGTGTAGAAGTCATACCGGCCCTCTCCATTTGATGGGGAGAAAACGAAAGTGCCGGAATCCCCATCATCGGTAAGCCCAGAATCCTCGAAGTCGCCCCCCTCATATCTGAACCACAGACTGGTATAGTCTAGGCCAATGCCACCGCCATTGTCCGTTGCCGTGAAATCAACGTCGATGTCACCATCCGAGTAATCCGGAGACGTGCACGATGATGAAGGCGGCGTTGCATCATACTCGCATTCGCAATCCGCCTGCGACGGCGGCGGCTCTTCGTTGCCCAACTGATCTATGGCTATCGTGTAGAACTGATACGTCCCCTCCGAGGTGAAGCTGAACACGAAACTTCCAGATTCTCCAGACTCATCCTGTCCAGTATCCTGCCAATCTCCACTCTCGAATCGATACCAGAGGGCAGTCGTCTGCACTCCGGCACCGTCACCATCTGTTGAGCTGAAATTGACGGTTAGCGTTGCCTCCTTGGAGGCGGAATCACACTCTGAACATGAACTTGGAGCGATAGTGTCATAAAGCGTCGAATCATCGAACGATGACGGCGGCTCCTCCTCGTTGCCTGCGTTGTCGATCGATACGGTGTAGAAGTAGTAGATGCCATCCGAACCAGGGCTGAATTCGAACACCCCCGAGGCTCCACCACTCTCGAGGCCGGAATCTGCCCACTCGCCATCGTCCAATTTGAACATCAGATGGGTTACGGCAAGGCCACTCCCATCCGCATCAGACGCGCTGAACGAGACCTCGATGGGCGATGAATTCTGACTCTCCGGTGACTCACATGATGAGCTTGGTGGTGTGGCGTCATATAGCGTTGAGTCATCGGGCTCCCCGGGTGGTGCCTCGTGGTTGCCCACATGGTCAACTGCGACGGTGTAGAAATCGTATCCGCCTTCTCCTTCGGACGGAGTAAAGGTGATGGTCCCCAGGGTGCCCTCTTCGGTCAGCCCTGAATCCTCGAATTCCCCGCCCTCGAAGCTGAACCAAAGACCTGTATATGCCACGCCTATCCCGCCTTCATTGTCCGCTGATACGAAATCGACATTTATTTCACCATTCGCATACTCCGGAGATGTGCAGGCGGATGCGGGGGCCGTCGAATCGACCGTCGGGCCATCGATATCGCCTTCCTCCGGAAGTCGATCATCAGCTCCCCACTCATCCTCTGTGGTGAAATGAAATCTGTGGCCTCCCTCGGATAACCCGCTCAAGGCTGCTGCATAGACACCGTCAGCCTCGTCGCCGCTATCGAGCGTCATCGAGTGCGATTCGTCATCCAGGAGCACCTCGATGATCGCGGGCGCATCCCCATCCTGATCGTAATAGTGCGCAGAGAAGATGAAGACCGTTGATGCGGAGCCAATCTCCGGACTGACACATCCACCCGAGAGCACCGGCGCGTAGCTGACGACCGGCCCTTCGATTGCTCCTGTTGATGGGAATCTGGCCGTGCCACCCAGCTCATCTACCGCCTCGAAATAGAACTCGTGCGACCCCGCCGAAAGAGTGGCCATCTTCGAGTAAGTCCCATCCGAGGTCTCTCCGGAGTCAAGTTGAAGATCGAGCGGCGCATCATCGATATAGACGCAAATCTCTGAAGGGTCATCGCCCTCCTCGTCGTAGTAATGGACGCTGAATACAAACTCGGTCTCGGGGCTGCCATGCTCCGGATCCACCAAGCCCTCAGAGAGTACCGGGTCGATGTTGACGGCCGGGCCGTCATAGCTGCCCGACTCCGGCTCCCTGCCACGACCCTCTCCGGTATCCTCGAATTCGAAGAAGTAGGTGTATGTCCCGGAGGACAGGGTAGTTGAATAGGAATAGACTCCACATTGGCTATCCCCCGAATCCAGGCTCATCTCATGCGGGGATTCGTTGATGAAAACGTAAGGATGGAGGGGATTGTCTCCATCCTCATCGCAGTAGTTCACATAGTAAGTGAACTCTGTATCCCCGCCACCGCGACTCGGAGTCACGTAGCCGTTAGCAAGCTCTGGATCGTGATTGACTTCCGGGCCTTCGTAGTCGCCCGTAGCGGGAAGCCTGTCGGTACCTCCATACTCATCGGAGAATGCGAAGTGATACGTGTGGCCTCCGCCTGATAGCGTGGTGGAATACGCATAGACTCCATCATGGGCGTCCCCGGAGTCGAGTGTCATTGCATGGGGAGAACCATCGATCAGGACATTCTTGGCGGCAGGCGTATCCCCGTCCGCATCGAAGTAGCTGACCGAATAAACAAAATCGGTCTGGGTGCTGCCAGAGCCCGGTGAGACCGTCCCGTCGGTGAGATCAGGGGGTGTGTTCTTCCTTACGGAGAGCGAGTAAGTTCCGCCCGTCTCCGAGCTGTAGGGATATACCCGGACGAAGTAGGTACCGGCCTCACTCGGAACATAGACGAGGCGGGACGCATGCCCCTCTCCGCCTTCATCATCAGAGTCAATCAGCGTTTCACAGTCCGATTCATATAGCTCCAGAACCGTGTCGCATTCATCCCCCAGGTTACTGGTTTCCATTGTGTACTTCGAGCCTGCCAAGCCATCGAAATACACCCAGTCCTCATCGTCGGATGGAACGAGCGCTCTCTCTTGAGCAGCCCCACTTGTGGCGATGGCACCAGCAGAGGCGCAGGTGTCATCCGCCTCATAGCTATCACCCACTCGGGGGCCATCATAGTCGCCGGTCTCCGGGTCTCTCGCTGTATCACCATCGCCATCATCGAAGCTGTAGTAATAGTCGTGCAATCCCTGAGAGAGCGTGGTCGAGTATTCGTACCAACCATCGCCAGCATTCCCTTCAGCAAGGGTCAGGGCATATTCGACGTCATCGAGCACGACCGATGCCGTCGCCGGAGCATTCCCATCGGCGTCGGAGTACCTGACCCTGAACGTATATGTTTCGTCATCGCCAGCAAAGACGGGTGAGACGGTCCCCTCAGTCGCCATTGGCACGTAATTGACATCAGGCCCATCAAAGTAGTCGCTTGACGGCGCTCGGGCGGTATTTCCATTACCATCCTCGAAGTGGAAGTAGTAATCATGGGAGCCCTCATCGAGATAGGTCGTATATGCGTATGTCCCATCCGACGGATCACCAGAATCGAGCCGCATAGTCTTCGGTAAGTCATCTATATAGACTCGCTTGACTGTCGGCGTATCTTGGTCTGCGTCGTAGTAATAGACCGAATATCCGAACTCCGTGTCCAATGTGCCCGAAGGGGGCTCTACGGTTGCGCTCGAAAGTTCGGGCGCGGAATTCACATACGGGCCGTCGTAAGTTCCCGATGTGGGCAGTCTATCTGATCCGTCACCTGTCTCCGCATAGAAGTAGTAATCGTGATAACCCGCCGACAGATAGCTGCTATACTCGTAGTATCCGGCGTAAGCTTCCCCGTCCGCGAGCGTCAAATCGTGAGGGGCGCCATCGATGAAGACCTGAATCTCCGTCGGAGCTTCCTCATCGCCATCGCTGAAATGGACCCTGTATGTGAATTCAGTTTCGACTGTCCCCTCATCTGGATCCACGCCGCCATCAGAAAGCTCAGGATAATAGCTGACATCCGGCCCGTCGTATGACCCAGTCGTGGGCAACCTATCTGATCCCCCACCTTCGTCCTCGAAATAGAAATAGTAATTATGGGAGCCGGAGCCCAGAGTGGTCTGATACGTATATGTCCCGTCAAAAGCATCGCCTGAATCGAGCGACATATCATAGGCTCCGTCATCAATATATACAAAAGCCTCGCTGGGAGCCTCATCATTGGCGTCATAATAGTGGACTGAAAATGTGAATGTGGTCTCGGGCGTTCCCGATGTGGGATCGACCGATCCATCGGATAGCTCCGGATTGGTATTGCCCAGGCAGATTATCTTGTTGCCCAGGTAGCCAGTGCCGAATACTATCTGGCCGTTTGCAGAGAGGCATGGGGTGCAGTCGATATATTCCCCGGCATCATACGTCCATTTGAGAGTTCCGTCGCTGTTAATTGCAGACAGCTTGTTGTTCCTTGCTCCGATGTAAATGACGCCGTCGGCGTCGATCGCGGGAGAACTCCAGGCTGGGTTATTTCCGTCGTAACGATATGACCATTTGAGCTCGCCATCCCTGTCGAATGCACGGAGCACGCTCATGTGATTGCCTATATAGAGCGTGCCATCCTCGCCAATTGCGGCTGACATTCTATCGAAAGAGGACATGGTGGTATAGGACCAAAACACATAGCCGCCGTAGTCGATCCCGAAGAGGTTCCCCACACCTGTCGAATCACCGATATACACTCTCTGATCGTCGGTGAGGGTGGGAGCGGCCTCAAATACCGATCCCTCGAATTCGTGGGTCCATTCCCTTTCTCCATCAGCTGTCAATCTAACAACGGTGCCCTCTTGGGTGACAACGATGATCCCACCCGTATGCGTAATCACACCCGCCCGGTAAACCTTGCCCGGAGTGTGGTAGGACCAGAGCAATTCCCCATCTACATTCATTGCAAACAGAATGCTCCCGAGAGATGTGAAATAGATTGTTCCGCAGTCCGTGATCTTCGGCGCTCCGCGAATCTCGAAACCAGTTGGGTAGGACCAGCGGAGATTCCCATCCGGATCCAATGAATAGAAGATGTGATCATCACTCCCGAAATAGACGTTTCCTTCATTGTCGATAGCCGGGGTCGCATGGACCTGTCCGGCATTGTAAGTCCATTTCACCGTGCCATCGCTATTGAAGGCCCAGAGCTTGTTGAGCGTCTTGCTGCCCACATAGATCGACCCGTCGGGGCTCATAACCGGAGAGGAGAGCAGTTCCCCAGTGTTATCATAAGACCACTTGAAATAGGGCGCAACAGGCCCCCTGAAAATGCTCTGACTCTGGTTCGAGCCTCGATTCTGGTAGCTTGGCCACGGCCCTCTGTTGTCCTGATGCACATCCGGGCCCTCATAGGTGCCGGCGGCCGGTGCCCTATATGTCGCACCATTCTCATTTTCCAGATGGAAATAGTAGTTGTGAGACCCCTCCGATACCTTCGTGTGGTAGCGGAATATCCCGTTGTGGGCATTCCCATACTCGACGTTCATCTCGTGGGGCTCATCATCGATATAGACCAAAGCCTCCCTCGCATCATAGCTGTAGGCGTTGAAATACTTGAATTCATAGGCGAATTTTGTCTCGGTCGAGCCACATCCAGGATTCACTCCTATGTCAGATAGCCCCTCATCATAGTTGGTGAAGCACCGAAGCATCCCGTCCCAACTGGTTATATAGAGATTGCAGAACGAGTCGTGCGACGGAGAACCCGTTATCCAGTCGCCGGTGCTATAGGACCACTTCAACAAGCCGTCGTTGCGAAGCGCATAGATCCTGTGGTCGTTGCTACCGACGTAAATGTCTCCGTGCTTGTCTATGAATGGGCTCCCCTGGACGGCGCCATCGGTCTGATAGCTCCAATTCAATGAACCATCAGAGTGCAGAGCAACTATCCTGCCCCCTTCGTTGCCAACGTAAATAGAGCCATCTGGGGCAAGAGCGGGTGATGAGAACATCGCATAGCCCATGTCATAGGACCACACCGGATCGCCGGCAGAGTCGATTGAGTAGAAGTAGCGATCTGCAGAACCGAAATAGATGTTGCCGTCTTCGTCTATGGCCGGCGAGGCCTCGATAACGCCGTCAGTCTGATAGCTCCATCTCGCTGAACCATCAGACTCCAAAGCATAGAGATAGCGATCGTAGCATCCGAAATAAATCACGCCATCGTCGTCGAGCGCGGGGGAGGATATTATGGCTCCCCCTACGTCATAGGTCCAGTCAATGCTCCCTGACGACAAAATCGCGTAGAATTTGTAGGGATTCTCGCCGCCCAGGTAAATGCTGCCGTCAACGCCAATCACAGGAGAGCATATCTCGTGGGTGTTACCCATCTGGCAGGTCCACTGTACGTCTCCTTCCACGTTAATCGCGTATAACACTGCATCGGACGTGGGAATGTATAGAATTCCGTCATCGGACAAGGCTGCGGAAGCGTTGATCCGGCATGGATCGAGATCCATACTCCATCTGACCTCTCCTGCAGAATTCAACGAATAGAACTTCGTCGGATTCCCATTCTGTGAGCCGAAGTAAATGTTGCCCTCGTTATCGACAGTGGGAGTCGTCATATTGATCGGATCGACCTCCGAATAGTTGAAACTCCACTTGAGCCGAGGTGTCAAAGGCCCCTCGAAATCTGTGCAGCTAGTGTGTCGGGGGTCATGCCTGAACATAGGCCACGGATGAGATGAGCCTTCCGAGACATAAGGCCCATCAAAAGTGCCACCATCCGGTAGGCGATAGGTCTGGCCGGAATTGTCTTCGAATTGGAAGTAGAAGCTGTGCTCCCCCGCCTCCAGCTGCATTGTATAGAGATATGTGCCGTAGTTCGATTCCCCATCATCCAGCTCCATATCATGGCCTTCGTCATCATCGATAAAAACCTGCGCCACATCGGGGGAGTAGCCGTAGTCATTGCAGTAATAGACGCGATACTTGAAATTGGTGCTCGTGTTACCAGAAGTGGGTCTGACACGCCCATCGGAGAGACCGCCCTGGCCGTGGTCGAATTTGAACATCATGCCGTTATCAGAGCCAACCAATAGGCTTCCATCGGCATCGATGGCACAAGATGCGTTGACCGCATCACCCGTATCATAGGACCAGACGATGGTCCCGCCCGGCGAGAGGCAATAGACCTTGTGGTTCAATGAGCCTGCATATATGCGCCCACTCTGGCCGAGGGCCGGCGCGCAGTGCCAGTAGCCGCCGGCATTTAGTGACCAATTCAATGTGCTATCAGTGTTGATCGCGTAGAATTTCTGGTCGGATGATCCGATATACACAACTTCTCTTTCCTCGTCCACGAGTGGGCTTGCGAAGAGCATCAGCTCCTCCCCGCCTATCTCGAAACTCCAGTCCAGGGAGCCATCGGAATCCAGGACAAATAGAATCCCGCCATCAGAAGCGAAATAGACTTCACCTTCGCTGTCGATTGCCGGACTCGATCGAACCGCGGAGGAGCAGTGATACGACCAGACCTCCGAACCATCGCTGTCAAGGCAATACAAGTAGCCGCTTTCCGTTCCGAAATAGGCTCTACAGGAATCATCCAACGCGGGTGAGCTGCTTATATCCCAACTCGAGTTCGAACTCCATTTCAGGGAGCCATCAGGATTAATCGCAAATAGGTGCCCGTCGTCCCTGCTGCCTATATATATTGTCCCCTGGTAGTCTATGTTTGGCGAGGAACGACCAGCGGCAGAGCCGAGGTCGTAGGACCAAAGCGCAGAGCCATCAGATGAAAGCGCGTATAGATACTCATCGTCAGAACCGAAGTAGACGTTCCCTTCAGGGGAGAGGGCGGGCGAGCTCTGTATCGCTCCGGCCACGTTGTATGTCCATTCGATCCCGCCGGTGGGGTCCATGCAATAGAATTTGCCATTATCCGTGCCAAAATAGATCCGGGAGTTCGGGTCGATAGCCACTGAACTGACAACCGGATCATTCCCGGTATTATAGCTCCAGGCCGGCTCGCAGGTTGCCGGGCCTATATAATCCGAACGCGATGTGTGCCGCATATCGCGCATGAACCGGGGCCAAGGACCGGCCTCCTCATCCGATACTTCGGGGCCGTCGTAAGCACCGGAGGCTGGCAGACGGTAGTGATTGCCCCTCTCATCGACGAAGTAGAAGTAGTAGTGATGGCTGCCCTCGGAGAGCTCGGTTGTATAGGTATAGGTGCCGCAGTAGGCATACCCATCATAAAGCGACATCTCGAAGGGGGAGCCGTCGATATAGACGAAGGACTCGGAGGGCACATACTCGCTGTAATTACAGTACTTCACGCTATAGGTGAAGTCCGTCTGGCTACTCCCCCTGCCCGGATTCACCTTCCCATCCGACAAACCAGAGTCGTAGGAACCAACGGCGACAATTTCACCGTTGTCCAGCCCAACAACAACGACACTGTCGAGGTCAAAGGCCAGATTCGTCGTGATCGCATCGCCACAATGAAAACGCCAGCGCTGCTCACCGTCATCGACCGTAAGAAGAGCTAAATAGCCATCAACTGAGCCAACGACCACCTTGTCTCCGCGTCCCACGAGCGGTGATACTGGCGCTCCTCCGCTGTCATACGACCATCGGAGATCGCCATTCGATTCGAGCGCATACAGCATTCCGTCGAGCGAGCCGACCACAAAGACGCTGTCGTAATTTGTCGCTCCCGACATCTCGACCGCAGAGTCGAGGTCATACGACCATTCCAGGGAGCCGTCGGGATTGAGGCAATAGACCTTACCTTCCAGATTCCCAAAGCAGATATTCTCATTGGGAAGAACTGTAGGCGAAGCCTTGATTGCTGCGCCAGAATCGTACGACCAAAGAGGGTCTCCGTCCTTTGACAATGCGTAACAATAGCCATCCCTGCTTGCAAAGACGACATCGCCGCCGTAAGTCAGACACGGGGTCGTATCCGTCTTATCATCTGCCTCATAGCTCCAGAGGAAATTCCCCGCGGACGACAATGAAAAGAGCTTATTCACCGTCGCAGAGCAGAAGAAAATCTGCCCCTCGGAATCTATCGCTGGGCAGCTATTAGATATGTCGCCGCCGGAATCATACGACCAAACCGGCGCACCGGCGGAATCGAGGCAATAGAGGTTGTCGTCCCA
>JAFGIT010000244.1 GCA_016929465.1 Candidatus Coatesiibacteriota bacterium
TATGTTACTCCGCTCTCTGAATCGCGGCGCATATCTCGTCGGAAGTCAAAAAGCTGCTGCGTAAAGACCATCGCATCACCCGTGCTGCTTGAAAGCGAGAGTGTTCCGGCGATGGGATTTTTTTCGATGCGCTTGCAGTAATTGAGTGTCCATCCGGTCGAGAATCCGCCGGAGCTCGAGTTGCCCGAATCATAAGTCCTGACTATCCGTAACGCGATGTCTCCTGGCAGGCTGGCGTCATAGTATTTCAAGTGAAGCTTGCCGGTTGTCGTGAATACTCCGAAGTAGAGGTCCCCGAATGCCGCTGGGATGTATTCGGTGAAGTGCCGAACTAGTTCGCCGGGCAGGTTGCGCCCGTATTGTGCTTCCTTCGCGAGGACCGGCGACGCCGATGATGGCGTTACGACGGGTATCGTCACTGGCGAGGAGCCGCCACCTGAAGAGGCGCCGCCACCACCACAGCCGCCGCCCGAGCAGCCACACGCTAAAACAGCGTTACCCCCCCCATGGCGAGAAATAGGGCGATAAGAGCAAATAATGAGAGCGTCAGCCTTCCTGCAATCCTGAACAACCTGAACCTCCTGCTATCTCTATAACAGATTCGACTCCAAATGGAAAGATCAATCGATATCAACATCATCGCATGGCGATTATCTCGATTTTGTGGAATTAGCGGTCCACACCGGCGCCGAGATAACTCGCCAAAGAAATCCGCCGCTTTAATATTGACGACCCACGAGTTCGCTCAATCGTCCCGCAGGCCGAGACCGAACCGTCCTATCATTCATCTGCATACGACCCTCCCTGTTTCCCCTGACCAGGCGGACAGAAGAACATTTGAATGGCGAATAATCAGAAACGAGAGTAACCGTAACATACCGTTCCAGGTGGAGTCAATGGTAATTTTACTGATCCGCTTTGCGATTATTACCAAAGATCGCAAGTTCTTGCGATTCCCAGATAATGGAAGAAAAGGGGGGATTGAGGGGATGGGGGATGGGGGATGGGGGATGAAGTATTGATTGGAGCAGCTCCAACACCGATTAGGCCGCTTCGCCGCCCTCTCTCGTCGCAGCTTGACGCGACATCGAAGGGCTTGATCTATCTCTCTTTGCCCGCAAATGCCCCACGCCCTGTGAGAATCCCCTCTTGCCGGCACGATTTTTCGGATGTAATCTAGGCTCAAGAGAGCCATATCGCCCAGCAGAGCACTGGGAGACCCGATATGGCCATCATCGAATATCTTAGGAGGCCGGAGATGAGAGCACCTTATCTATTGATTGCTTTCGTGTTGGTTCTCGCAGGTATGATGTCGGTTCTTGCTGAACCAGCAGTCACAATCTACACCGATAACGCCAGCTATCAGCCTGGCGACACAATTCAGGCAACGGTGGACGTAACTAATCCGGGCAATGCCGCCACCATTGACCTCTGCGTCGGGCTACTTGCGCCAGATGGCGGCATCTATACAATCGGGCCGGACGGTTGGCTCTTCGGAATCGTGCCCTGGTGCAAGGAGATGAGGATCCCGGGCGGATTCGATATGACGGCGCATTTCTACTTCGGCGTTCCTTCAGCGCTGCCTCTGCCACCGATTGGCCAGGAAGGCACGTACTATTTCGCGTGCCTATGCCTGGAGCCCGGAACCTGGAACTGGGCAAGTAACCTCAGCCTGGCGTCGCTCAGCTACACCTCGGGAGGGACCTCGACCGAGATCGAGATGCACTCCATCCCTGGTGGTTCATTTCTGATGGGCTCACCGAGCGAGGAATCTGGGCGTGACGCGGATGAAGGTCCTCAGCGGACTGTGCAGGTTTCGGCATTCTCGATTTCCGAGACGGAGATAACCGAGAAGCAGTGGGAAGACGTCATGGGCTGGAAGGACTGCCTCTCCCCCAAAGGCGATTTCTATCCAGTGGAGAATGTTACCTGGTTCGATTGCTTGAGTTTCTGCAACGAGTTGTCGCGGGCAGACGGCTATGCGGAGTGTTACACGATCACGAATGTCCAGTTGAATGGGATGCACATCGCCTCGGCGGATGTGGATTGCGACTTCGATGCAAATGGCTATCGTCTCCCGACAGGGGCCGAATGGGAGTATGCCTGCCGAGCCGGGACGGTTACTCGCTTCTACACCGGCGATTTGGAGTCCGATCTCGACCTCGCGGGCTGGTTCTACAGCAATTCATCGATGGAGAAGCACGCTGTTGCTGAGAAGACGTCCAACTCACTTGGCCTCTTTGATATGCACGGGAATGTGCTCGAATGGTGCTGGGACCGGTATGATGGGGGCTATTACCAGAGCCGACCAGATCCAGATACCGATCCGACTGGCCCCGATGAGGGCGCCACACGGGTCGTCCGCGGCGGTGGTTTGGGCAATCCTGCAGAGGATTGTCGGTCCGCAAACCGATACGGAAACAGCCCTGGCGGCAAGTACGCCGATGTCGGCTTGCGAGTGGTCCGGTCTGCGGACTGATCACCGACGGCCAGGGTCGGTCTGGAGAGACGCTCGAGCTCGTTCCACCCATCATCTCGGATTCCGTCGGAGGTTTGACTGCTGAGTCGAATGCTGTATAGTTGCTGCGTTGTTTTGCCCGACAATTCAAGACCATAATCAGGAGTCAGGAAAAGTGTCTTCAGTGCTGAATATCTACCTGGGCAGAGGCCTTGCGAAGCCTCGCGTTACGCCCATCGTGCAGTCCCTTTTGATAGCTTCCTTTATTGTGTGCAGCGTGGCAATTCCCTTCGCGACCCACCAGTTCGGCCCCATAGTAGGCCGAATTCTGCTGCCAATGCACTTCTTCGCGCTCCTGGGAGGTATCGCGCTCGGTTGGCGTGCCGGTCTTCTGGTCGGAGCCTTGAGCCCAGTTCTGAGCTATATCCTATCCGGAATGCCGACTGGAGCAACACTGCCTATCCTGGTCATCGAGACCGCCATCTACGGACTAATCGCTGGGCTATTACGGGCTCGAGGGAAGAACGCCTTGACGGCTTTGGTCGCCGCGATAGTAGCCGGGCGCATCGTTCTATTCGCGGGTGCGGCATTGGTTCTCCCGACGCCTTTGCACAGCTACATGGCGGCGGTTGCCACGGCAAGCATTCCCGGAATTGCTCTACAGCTCATTCTAATTCCACCGGCTGCCAAGCTGCTTTTCTCGCGGCTTAAGCGAAGAGACTAGCAGACCGAAGCAGTATTGACCAGAAGCCCGCCGGCGAGAACGGCAGCAGGCGGGCATATCCGAGCCCGGCGCCTTTGCCGGAGCGGCGCATTTTTGTGCACATATTCCGCCTCTATAGAGCGGATCCCCCCATCTATGCACGGTCAACACGTCTCTCATCAGATATGTTGACACCTGCCAAGTCAGGTTTTCGCTGCCGCAGATGATAGCCTGCCCTTCGATCCCCTTGAGAAGCAACTGCGCGGCGCGTTCGATCCGAAATAACATGATGAAAATTCTTATTGACAAATCGCACAAGAGTGAGTATAGTTATTGCCGTTGTGGAGCGCTACGGCCAACAACGGCCGCCAGGATTTTACTGGCAGGTTTGCAGATGTTTTTCAGGGGCGTGTAGCGGCGTCCCTTTCGTCAGTTAACGCGGTAGTCACAGCGAAGGGAGGTGACAATCGTGAAGGCGAAGAAAGACAAGAAGACCACCCATGACAAGCCGAAGAAAGAAGGCAAATAACAACTCAGGATAGCGCCCGAGCTCTATCTCATTAAGATTGAATGGGATTTGAGCAACCGATGACGGTCGTGGCGCAAGGCGTCTGCCCCCTTCCCCCTGAGTTGGCTCCGGGTCTTCGTGCGATGGCCAAAGGCGTGGAAAACCGGCAAGGGCGTTATTCGGTATGGTGGCGGCGCTTCTAGGTGTGAAAAAATAGGCGGGGGCGGTCTGGTTGCCATGGTCCCGATCAAGGGATCCATTGACTCCCACGAACGTCCCCGCCGCATTTTTTGCGCCGTGAGCGCAATTGATCCTAACTTGCCTCGCTAACCAACACTCCGCGACGAGACCAGGAGAATTCGGGTTGAAGATCTTCTCGACCAACTGCAATATTCATATCAATGAAGATCAACGAGACCAGCGGATTCACCAAATGCTTCTTGCGCCCACTGGGGCAGTGTTCGAGATATTTCTTGACGCTATTTGTCCTGGTCACTGCCCTCTTTCTGGTGATTGACTCGGGCAAAGCAATCGCTTCCACCCAGGGGGGCACAGCAGGACGGCCGTCGTGGGCCATCTCGACAAAGGCGAAATACGGCCACATCTTCCGGGCAGATCTAAAAGACGGCGATGGCTCATTCAGCCTTCACGAGGCTGGCGTCGAGTTGTCCTTCGCGAAAATGCTGCCGGACCTAAATGGTATTCTGAATTTCAGCCTCGAATGTGGGGTATTGGATTTCGATCTGGATGCAAACGGGAATGACCTTTTCGACGAGGCCGGGCTTTTCGATAAGGTTATCGAGACGAGCGCCGGTATCAACCTGATCCTGAATCGCGGCGAGTGGTCGTATATGACCACCCTCTCAGTCGGCACAGCCTGTGAGGACCACTCCTCGGTCGAAGATTCCGTGCTCTTCAACGGCGGCCTCGGGGCCATCTATCAGATGTCCGAGCATCTGAAATTGGGCTTCGGCCTGTTCGTCGGAACCCAGCTCGAGGACGACACGATGGTGATTCCATTTGTCAGTGTAGAATACCGCCCGGCCGATCGCCTGACCCTCGCCGTCAGGGATGGCCTTTCAGTTGAGTATGAACTGGACAAGGGCCGCACCTCCCTGACCTTCGAGGGGAAATACAAATCACATAGATTCCGCCTCGACAAAACCGCCCCGTTGGCAAACGGCGTCGCCGACTACCAACTGGTTCCGATTACTCTGGGCCTGCGACA
>JAFGIT010000245.1 GCA_016929465.1 Candidatus Coatesiibacteriota bacterium
CCCATAGAGAACCGAGAATGGCTCCAGCAAGGTGAAGAGGACAGACAAAAGGCCTCTCAGAAGAGGACTTGTTGCCCCATCAGCGCCCGGCTTCTTCGCGAGTGCGGGATCAAGCCGCTCCATTATCGCTGCTCTAATTTGGTGACGAAGGCTACCGGTGTTTCGCGTCACGGCTAGCCTCCACCTTTAAAAAGCCTTCGGCCTCGAGCACTCCCATTATCCGGTCTGTGGCTCCTCTGTTCGAGGCAAGCACTTCCCGTGCGGCCGCAGCCATCCTCTGCCTTTTCTCTTCGGATGCCAGAAGCTTGCGAAGCTTCTCACTCAATTCAGCGACATCTCTCACGCACTTAGCCGCCCCGCTCCGCGTAAGGATGTCCGCCACAAAGCGAAAGTTCTGCATGTTCGGCCCGAAGAGTGTCGGAACCGCGCAGGCGACTGGCTCCACCGGATTCTGGCCATACTGCGCGGGCGGGAGGCTCTTCCCAACAAAGGCTACCGTGCCGACCTGGTAGGCCTTGACGAGCTCACCAATCGTGTCGAGTATAAGAAGGTCGAAACCGTCATCCGGAATTAGACCCGAGCTTCTGAGCGCGAATCTGATGCCCCTTTGGCTTGCCATCTCGGCCAATTCCGCTCCCCTGTGGACGTGTCTCGGCGCAAGGACCATCGCGAGGTCCGGGAAATCGCTTCGTATCGAGATGAAAGCATCGAGAATCGGTCCCTCTTCCCCGGGATGCGTGCTCCCTGCAACGAATAGCGGCCGCTTTGGATCGATCCCGAATTCCCTTGCGGCCCGTTCCTTTTCCTCCCCCTGGAGCTCCCTGGAGTCGATATCGAGTTTGATCGTTCCTGCCACGGCAAGGGACTCCGCTGGCGCCCCCATTTGAAGCAGCCTGTCGCGGTAAAGCTCGGTCTGGACTAGTATCCTGGATAGTCTCGGTAGGAGCCTTCTCCAGAGAAAACCAGTTCTCCTATAGCGCCCAAATGACTTGTCCGAGATTCTGCCATTGACCAGGGCAATAGGTATTTTCAACTTGCTTGCGGAGCGTATGAGATTGGGCCAGATCTCTGTCTCGAGAATGATTACGCTGCGAGGATCGAGCAGGCTCAACATGCGATTCTGCAGTAGGGGTAGGTCGAAAGGCATATAGAAAATGGCGGCACTGTCGCCCAGACGCTCCCTGGCATACGCCTGCCCTGTGGTCGTAATCGTCGAGAGCGCGACTGGAATACCGAGCTCATTGAGTCGTGCTATCAGGGGAATTGCGATCCCCACTTCCCCGACGGACACTGCGTGTATGAGGACCGGCTTGCCGCGAATATTCGATATCGCGGCAAAAGTCTCTCTCTTGAAAAGGCCGAGGCGTTCCCTGAAATTCTGGCGGTATTTCTTAGAGGATATAATAAGCAGCAAAAGGACCGGCGATAGCGCTATCAGCAGAGAATGCAGAAGCAGGTTGTATATGAATAGCACCTATTGGTAGCACCTTCTGCCTAATGGGATATTCCCTCGTGTTGTCATGCGGAGCAGCCTCTCATGTCTTTCTCCGCCTGTTCTGTTATCTCATTGAGCCCCCTCTCTAGCGCCAGACGGTATCGCTCCATCTCCGTGTCATCAGCCTTCTCTGGAACGATCAGGGGAGAGCCGCAGACAAATATTCCACGACTGAAGGGAGCTGGCACGACGAACCGGTCCCAACTATTGAACTCCTTGCGCCTGGAGCAGGCGTAGGTGGTGGGGAAGATCGGATAGCCCGTGGCTCGCGCAAGGGCAACCGCGCCCTTGTGTGCTTTCCTCGCAGGTCCTCGGGGGCCATCCGGTGTTATCGCAACATCACCACCAGCCTTCAAGGTCTCCACCATCTTCCTGAAGCCCGCGCTGCCGCCTCGCGTTGCCGAACCGCGTATGGAATGAACTCCGAGGTGTGATACTGCCCTTGCGATAAGTTCGCCGTCCCTGTGGTTGCTGATGAGAACGTGTAGTCCGCTGCCTCTGTAGGCAAGAGGCATCATCAAGAGCCTCTGATGCCATAGCGCGAATATGGATGGCAGACCCTCTTTCCACCTGAGTTCGATCTCCTCGAAACCCCGCTGGGAGAATCTGATCGTTCTGCCAAGCAGCTTCACGAACGATCCTACAAGGTAGGGCGCCGCGGCGAGAATGAAGCGGTTGTTAAGGCGCATGCCCGGCCACTAAGAAGCGAAACCGCCAGGCTGCGTGAGGACCGGTATATCGATTGCGGTGTCGGTTAGAGCTTGAATGTGGTCTTTCCAAAAGAGCTTATCAGAGATTGCTGGCTCCGCATCACTGCTTGCGTTCACGAATGTATCGATGCAGGAATTCCCCTTTTCGACAAGACCGGATGATACTCGAAGGCCTTCTATGGCGTCCGCAAGCGGACCGGCGCCATTGAGGTCCTTCGGAGACTTGCGCCACGGAATATCCACAGGACGAGCTTCTGGCTTATTTGCCATCAGCGAGTTTCTCCCGCAAAGCCCGGATATGCTCCGGTGTCGTCCCGCAGCAGCCGCCGACGAGAGAAGCGCCCGCAGCCACCAACTTCAGAGTCTTGACCGAAAATTCCTCCGGCGTTTCGTCATAGACTGCAACGCCATCCTGCATCCTGGGCATCCCCGCATTTGCGTAAGCGGCAATGGGCAATAAAGTGGCAGCACGCAACTCCTCAACGACCGCGACCATGTCGTCGGCACCCGTGCCACAGTTCGTCCCCACTCCCTGTATCTCGACACCTTGCTCAGAGAGCATCTTCACGAATCCATCGGGGCTTGTGCCCATCATGGTTCTGGGGCCCCGAGCGGTCGGCTCATACGTGAGATTCACAATGACCGGAATCGTCTCGAGCACTTTCTTCGCGGCACGAGCCGCGAGTATGGCCTCCTCAGGTGAGATCATGGTCTCCACGATGATCCCATCGATGCCTCCTTCCACCAATGCCTGAATCTGCTGCGCGAATTGCTCGAGCATCGCATCAGG
>JAFGIT010000246.1 GCA_016929465.1 Candidatus Coatesiibacteriota bacterium
AACAAGGGAAGAAGCAGGCACAATAGAAAGAAGAATATACCTACACGGCGATTGGACATAACTGTCCCTCCGTTATTATTACCCATAGCCCCATGTCCCGGAATGAGGCAACAAAGCATCCAATCTATACAATACTAGATGATATGGAATATAATAATCTGCATGATTCACTTCAAGCGTTGTTTATATAGGCAGGGGCCGCCCGATTTTGGCGGCCGGCCCTTCGACATTGACAGGTCTGGATGGGATCTGCTGCTGTATATGCGATATCCTATAAAGCTGTTAAACCAATATGTGGTATGCAGACTCTGACATTTTCAATATCTTGATTCCATGGGACATAGCAGCGCGTGACAGATTGGCAGAATCGGATAGCATTAGAGCAGATAAGTTGTTTCTCTTGGGCAATATTCAGGTTGTGTAGCACAGACCTCAGGTGGCTTTGGATCGGCAGATATGGAACCGGGCTGGCCACGGTAGTGTTTTACAGGTGAGCATGGAACGAGCAGGTAATGCCGCTAACAGACGATGAGCTGATTGACAAAGTTCGTGCAGGTAACTTCCAGAGCTTCGAGGAGCTCATCGATCGTTACCGCAACCAGGTGTTCAACTTTGTTTACAGGATTTTAGGCAGTCGCGACGAGGCGGAAGACATTCTTCAGGATACTTTCATGAAAGTCTATCAGCACTTGCCCCGATATAAGAAGCAATCCAAGTTCTCCAGCTACCTGTTTACGATCGCCCACAACCTTTCTATGAATAGGGTTAATTATCGTAAACGTTCTCAGATGAAGCTAGACACATTGGCTCAATCGGACGATGAGAAGAGCATAACAGATAGGACCCCCGATTCGCAGATGAGGGAGAATGAGATAGCAAGTGTTGTACATAAGGCAATAGAGAAGTTGCCGCCCAAGTATAGGGCTGCGTTGGTTTTGAGTGAGTTCGAGGGTTTTTCGTACAAACAGATTGGTGATGTGTTGAATTGCTCGGTCGGGACCGTCAAGTCGCGGATCTTCCGGGCAAGAGATTTACTAAGAGGGCATTTGAAGGGCTATGAAGAGCAAGGCCTGCAAGAAACACTTAATTGAAATTTCCGCATATTTGGATGGGGAGCTCTCTCCGACCAAACAACGGAAACTAGTCTCGCATCTGGAGGATTGTCCCGGTTGCGCGGCCTATCTTGATGAGCTGCGGTCAGTATCTGGCTTGGTCAGCTCAGTGCCTTCATTCGAGCCGTCTCAGGAAGTCATTTTCGAATTGAGGGCCAGGCTGCAACTCGAGATGAATGGTGAAAGAGCGAGAGAATGTGATGCGATGGCGATCAGGCTGTCGGCCTATATAGATAATGAGCTCTCTGCGTTCGACAGGGAATTGGTCGAATCTCATCTGGTAACTTGCCAGAAGTGCTCGCAGTATCTGGAGGAGCTACGTCTCATCTCGGAACGTGTGAGTAGCGAACCTCGACTTGAGCCTCATCCGGCCGTTATATCCGCACTCAAGGCAAGGTTGCGTTCTCCGAAAGCGGGGAGAGCTTCGGTAAAGGCGCCCATTTTCACTCTGCCTCGCTTTGCACAGGCACGTTTCGCGCTTTCTGCCGCTGCGGTAGCAGTGGTCTTTTTCGGCGTTCTGCTGTCGATCTATTCCCCGTTCGAGAGCAATATGGACCTCGCCAAATCGAAGCTGGATGGTCAGGCGGTAGTCGAAAGCTCATCCAGGAGCATTCTCGTCGATCTATCTAACAGTGATCTCAAGACGGCGAGGACCAAGATGCTCGCAGAGCTGGCTTCTGCGGACTATGAAGAGCTTAATAATAATAGTGATGGTCGTTCAGGTGGCTCTCTGGAGGTCTTCGATCCGTCCCAGAGTGACACCAAGGGCAGGATTGTTCATTCTGTCAACTTTGCAGACTATCCGACGAAACGCACCCCGGTTTCATCTCACGTTCTATTTGTGAGCTATGGTAAATGAGTTAGTGCATTCAGGATTGAATGACGCTACGAGCACGATGGAGGTTTAGTGTGAGAGGAATCTTCAGACATGGCATTCTGGTTCTTCTGCCATTCTCACTAGCGGTTTCTCTCTTCGCCCAGGAGAACTATGATCTCGCGAATCGACTTTTCGCACAGGCGCAGTTCGCAGAGGCGATCGAGGCGTATCAGAAATCTCTCCGTGATGAAGATGTTGATATAGCCGCCCACAGCAGATACATGCTCGCGACGTGTTTCGAGCGACTCTGGGATACTGACCGGGCCGATGAGAATTACCGGCTCGTTTGGCAGCTATTCCCGAGAAGCCAATGGGCTGATGACGCCCTTCTACAGGTAGCTGATCATCTGGTGAAGGGCACTGATATCGAAGATGTTAAGGCAGCCAAATCGTACCTTCTCAAGCTTCAGGGGATCTACCCACAATCAGACCTGATTCCGGAGTCTCTCTGCCTGTTGGGTGAGATAAATATAAGATTGCGGGAATACGACGAGGGCGTTAGGAACCTAACGGAGGTACTCGACAAGTATGCGGACAGCGGCTTCTCGCCACGGGCTCACTTCGCGTTGGGTAGGCTCTATTCTGATGAGCAGAATCCCCTAAGGGATCTCGAGCGAGCGGTTGACGAATATGGCCTCGTGATAGAGGAGGCCCCGAAAAGCGAATTCGCTCCGTGGGCCTATTACTCGATCGGCAACGTTCTCCGGGAACAGAAAAAATGGGCGTACGCTCGTCCCTATTTCCAGACCGTTATAGAGCGATACGAAGGCTCATTCTGCGCCGAGGCGGCACAGCCGATGCTCGTCTTGTCTCAGGTTGAGCGGGACCACTTCTTGAGAGGCGGCGAGTCCTTTGAGCAGCTCTTGGCGATGATAAATCAGAGCCATGATGCCACCTCCTCATCCAAGGATGTAATTGCATCCGCTCGGCCGGTTCAAGTTATGGCACTCGAGATAGTCGCGGACGAGGCGTATTCCGATGAGAGTCGTGCGATCGCGATATATAAGGGAGATGTAAGAGTCTCGGCCGGGAAGATGCGCGTTTTTGCGGACAATGTCGTCTGCGAGCTTCGCAATCAGCTTCTGCGTGCATCCGGTGAGAGCACCAGAGTTCAATTCAGCAGCGAATTCGTGCTGGACTGCAAGGAATTCACTTTCGATATCAAGAATCAGAAGGGAGTCGCGTCAGGTGGTGTCAGATACGTGGAAAGTCTTCCGGACGCCCCCAATTCGACATCTGTAAAGATGGATGTGAAGACCGTCAAGAATCTGACTTTTGAGATCAAGGATGGCGGTGCGCTTTCTCTCTCGGTGCAGGAATGAAGCTTTCCTATGAAACGCCGGCCATGCTCGAGCGCTTACTCGTTCAGACCGGCAAGATCTCCGAGGAGGATCTCGAGCAGGCGTTACTTCAAGGAAGCACTTACGACGGCGGCCCGGTAGGAGCGCTACTCGCCACTCAGAAGATAACAGAGGATGGGCTTGCTCAGCTACTCGCCGAGCAGTCGAATAGTCCCACGCTCAAGTACGCGGACTTTCCTGAGGAGTTCATCGAGATTCCCTCTCTTTCGCCGAAGTTTCTGAAGGAACACTACGTGCTGCCCATACGCTTCGAGGACGGGAAGCTCCTGGTCGTTCTCGCTGACCCATTCGATAGATACACGCTGGACAACATACGGCTCTGCATCGGCAAGGGCCTCAAGATAGCGATTTCCACTCAGCGGGATATCCTGAGGGCCCTGGAAGACCGCTTCGGCGACGCCACGATGGACGAGATAATCGAGGACCTCGATGAGGAGGACCTCGAGCTGATCGGCTCCGAAGAGGATGAGGATATCGACCACCTGCGTGATCGTGCGTTCGAGGCGCCGGTCATACGACTGGTCAACCTCCTGATCTCGCGCGCGGTCGAGGGCGGAGCGAGTGACATCCATATAGAACCATTCGAAGGGCAGCTGAAGATCCGCTACAGGGCGGACGGCGTCCTCCACGATGTCGAGTCGCCGCCGCGTGCGCTGGAGTCGGCAATTGTCTCCAGAGTTAAAATCATGGCGGACCTGAATATTGCAGAACGGCGCCTGCCCCAGGATGGCAGGATTGGCCTTAAAGTAGGCGGTAAGAAGATTGATCTTCGTGTCTCAACGGTGCCGACCTTGCATGGCGAAAGCGTCGTCATGCGAGTTCTCGACCGCGAGAGCATGACATTTAGCCTTTTGACGCTTGGCTTTGATGAGAAGACATTGGAGCACTTCATGTATCTCATCAGAAAGCCACACGGGATAATCCTGGTCACAGGACCTACGGGAAGCGGAAAGACGACGACGCTCTACGCGGCGCTTGCGAAGATCAATTCACCCGACAAGAAAATCATCACCGTTGAGGACCCGGTCGAATACGAGCTTCCCGGGGTCAACCAGATCGAGGTTAAGTCCAAGATCGGCCTGACGTTTGCGAGTGGGCTTCGCTCCATTGTCCGCCAGGATCCCGACATCATCCTGATCGGCGAGATTCGAGATCTAGAGACAGCGGAAATAGCTATCCAATCGTCGCTGACAGGCCATCTCGTTTTCAGCACTGTCCATACAAACGACGCCCCAACCACCATCACCCGACTCATGGACATGGGTGTTGAGAACTATCTCCTTGCCTCGACAATCGAGGGAGTCCTGGCTCAGAGACTTGTCAGACGTTTGTGTCCCAACTGCAAGGAGAGCTATGAACCGACCAAGCAGGAGCTCATGCAGATCGGCATCTCAGATTTGAAGAGCGCGCCCGAGTCCCTGTATAGACCTGTTGGGTGTGATGAATGTAACATGACGGGATATAAGGGCCGAGTAGGCATTTATGAGCTATTACTGATGACGGACCAGATGACCTCCATGATTCTTAGCAAGGCTGCGGCACATGAGCTTCGCCAGGAATCGATAAGGCAGGGAACACGCACCCTGAGGGAGGACGGCTGGCTGAAGGTGGCGAAGGGCATGACCAGCATCAGTGAGGTCCTTAGAGTTACCCAAGAAGAACTTATCGAAGTTTGACGTCGCTCGGCCGTATGGTCGGGCTGTTTTGATGGGTCGCGTGATTCCAATATCCATTGTTTTATATCGTGGTTTTATGGAGATAGGCATTGCCGGTATTTGTCTATAAGGCTTCTGACAGACAAGGGAATCTGACCGAGGGCACGATGGATGCCCGCGAGAAGACACTCGTAGCCGAGGCTCTTCGACAGCGAGACCTATTCCCGGTCAAGATTGAGGCCTACGTCCCCAAGAAGGGACTCGCAATCGAGCTCAGCCTCAAGCAGTTGACTGGGCGGATACGGCAGCGAGATGTCCTGGCTGCGACGCATCAGCTTGCGACGCTACTCGAGGCTGGCGTGCCCCTGGACAAAGCTCTAGCAATAACGATCGACACGACCGAGCGAGACAAGTTCAGGCGGGTGCTCGAGAACGTCCGCAAGAACGTGCAGGGCGGCAATTCGTTCGCGGATGCGCTGGCGAAGTACCCCCGGGTCTTCTCGAGGATGTATGTGAATATGGTTCGTGCGGGCGAGCGCGGCGGCGTTCTGGAATCGGTCCTCAAGCGTTTGGTTCAGTTTCTCGAGAGTTCTCAGCAGATGAGGGAACACATAATAAGTTCGATGATATATCCTCTCTTGCTCGTTGTGGTCGGCGGAGTGGCAGTAGTAGTCCTGTTAATGTTCGTTATTCCCAAGTTCGCTCAGATATTCGAGGACATGGGGCAGGCTCTTCCACTTCCCACGCAGATTCTTATGACCGCGTCCGACACGTTCGGTTCGTATTGGTGGGCGATCGTGGCTTTGCTTATCGCTGCCGCAATCTCTTTCAAGCAGGTCTTGCGGAATGAGCGGACCGCTCTCTCTTTCGACCAGTTCAAGCTGAAGGTTCCAGTTCTGGGCACGCTTCTGCAAAAGATCGAGGTGGCTCGTTTTGCTCGAACGCTGGGCACTCTCGTCAGGAACGGAGTGCCAATAATACAGGCTCTAAAGATCGTCAAGGACGTGATCACAAATCGGGTGATATCGGAGGCGATGTCTCGGGCCGCCATGCACGCAAATGGCAAAGGCACCAAGGGCAGAGACATCATCTCGTCGATAACGAAAGGTAAAGGTATATCACGGCCGCTTGCTGAGAGCGGGGTCTTCCCGCCGCTCGCGGTCAGCATGGTCACTATTGGCGAGGAGAGTGGCCAGCTCGAGGACATGCTCGAGAAAGTCGCCGAAATCTATGAGATGGACGTGAAGAATACGCTGAAGAGACTGATAGGTCTCTTGGAGCCGATGATGATCCTTGTGATGGGCCTCGTTGTTGGCTTCATTGTAATTTCGATGTTGATGGCCGTCTTCAGCATCAATGACATCCCGATGTAATTCTTAGAGATTAGGAGGAATAAGACATGCGGTCTGCAAAATTACGAATTATTTCAAAGGCAGCCATATATAAAGGGGACGTTCGCGGCTTTACGCTTATCGAGTTGCTCGTCGTCCTCGTGATCCTGGGTCTTCTGGCCGCTATCGTCGTTCCCACCTTTACGGGCAAGACCGAGAAGGCAAAGATTCAATCGGCGAAGACACAGATACAGATGCTTGGGACTGCCTTGGACCTATACAACGCTGACGTTGGCGGCTATCCGAGCTCTCTCGAGGAGCTGCTCTCATCTGGCGCACAGAACTGGGACGGCCCTTACCTCAAAAAGGATAAGATCCCGAAGGACCCGTGGGGCAGTGATTACTCGTATGAGGTCGTGGACAACGGCAGGTCCTATCGTCTGAGTTCCCAAGGCTCGGAGTCATCAGGCCCGATCAATAGCTGGGAATAGACTTGGGCGTGCCAAGGAGTCGGGGATCCAAGTTCGGAGCTCTCCGTTCGACCATCGGCTCTTCGAATTGCTGTTTTGGAGCCGATTGTCGGGGCTTCACACTCGTTGAGCTTATAGTCGTTTTATTCGTGGCGGGCCTAATCGCTGCCTTCGTTCTCCCCTCGTTTGTCGGCAGCCTTAGAGGCATGCGGCTGAAGGGCGAAGTGAAGCACCTTGCGGCAACTCTGAGGTTCGCCAGGAGCCAGGCGGTCTGCAATAAGGGACTCTCGGTTGTCAGGCTAGACCTGGACAGCGGGACGTACGAACTGACGATCAAAAAGAATGGGCGAAAGAGGGGCAGCTCGAGTCTTGGTGGCGACCTGGGGAGCGATCTGGGCGGCAATCCGGGCTCGCTTGGTGGTTCTCCCTCCCTGTTTAGTTCCGGAGACTCATTGAGTCAATCTCAGAATTTCAGTGATTCATTCGATTCACCATCCGGGGAACCGAAACCGGGCGGCTCCAAGGGCGACACCCCGCTCGCCCAAAGCGTGAAGAAGCAACAGAAGCTCAAAGAGGGAATCAGTATCGCCGGTTTCACCTATGGCGAGGAGACATTCGACGATGGAGTCTGCAACGTATTCTTCTTCCCAAGCGGCGCCTCGACGGGCGGCCTGATTGAGTTAATGAGCGAATCCGGCCAGTCGTTTGTTATAGAAATAGAACCGGTTACGGGCTCAGTGAAGATCAAGTCGAAGGATGAATATGAATAGAGAGTTGCCGATGAGACAGCGCCAACAATCGTCCCTTGATCGCTCCGGCTTCACCCTCCTCGAGGTGATGATCGCGCTTGCGATATTGGCGATAGGACTCGTGACGGTGATGCAGCTTTTCGCTGGCGCGCTGAGGCTCTCGAGGGTCGATAAGGGCCTTACTGAGGCTGTCTTCGTTGCCCAGCAAGTAATGGACGACCTGGTCCTGAGAAACACCCTCGAGGATGGCGAGGAAGACACCGGTGAAGAAAAGGGTTACCAGTGGGAATCCCACGTTGAGAAGCTCGTTGGCGAGGACATGGAAGCCACAAACAAAGACGATATAAATACTGCGGATTATATTGCTGAGATCGGGGCCGACGACGCGATCGTGCCGGTGGACATCTACAAGATCACAGTGGCCGTCAAATGGCATTTTGGCGATAGCGAGAACGAGCGCGTTTATGAGCTTCACTCTCTCAAAGCACTGGCGTTCAGGGAGGAGCTCCAGCAATGACGTTTTCGGGTCGATGGAGAAGTGGTTTCACGCTACTCGAGCTGCTTATCGCCAGCACGATTACGGTCGTGATAGTGACTATGGTTCTTGCGGCTTTCCAGGTGGCATCGAAGGCCTGGGCGGCGGGTGAGAGACGAGGAGATGATATACAGCGCACGCGTATGGGACTGTCACGGTTGCTCGAGGACACCAAATCCGCATATCCATTCAAAGTCAGGATGTTCGAGCAGCAAGGAAAGACGAGAATGACTCATGTCCTCCTGTTTGCGGGGCAGCCGGACAAAATAAGCTTCGTGACGAAACAGGGCGGCATCACCGGCGAGGAGAACTGCTACGGGCTTCGCGCCGTCACATACTACGTCAACGATTCTGGCTCCGATGATGAGACAGGCTTAATAATGCAGGAGGGTAATCCCTTCGTCGAGGAGCCCTTCGAGGAGGGCATCGAATATCGGATCGACCCGGATATCACTTCAATCGCCTTCCGCTACTACTACGATCCCAACATCAGGCTTCGGTTCACTCAGATCCTGTCGAACGACGCCGGTGAGGACCCGGGCGAGTGGCTCGAGAGCTGGGATTCATACAATGAGAGCTCAGATATGGGATACTCCGTGGAGGAGGCAAAGGAGATCGAGAACTACCTGCCGAAGGCTGTCGAGGTAACATTGACCGCAGTTCGAGAGGGAGAGGAGGAAACTCTGGGCCCATTCATCATTCCCATCATGAATCGCCAGGTTTCGCTGGCAAGTGGACTCGCGGAGGTGGACGAGTTTTGATGGGAATCAGAGAGCGGATGTTGAGAGGCTGCCCGCATATCAGTCGTCTGCGGAATGACCGTCGCGGTGTGGCTCTTTTGATGGTCATCTGGATTATGGTCCTTCTCACGGTAATGGCGCTGGAGCTTTCTTTCGAAAAGAGGGTTGACTTGTCGATTGCGACAAATTTTCGGGACGAGGCCCAGGCTTACTACCTGGCACTCGCAGGCATGAACATGGCATTTTCTGAGATTCTATCGAAAGAATATTATATGGGCTCCTCAGACGGCGGCGGGAATCTGTATTTCATCGCCCGTCAGGCCACCTGGAACGAGGCAGGCGAGCTCGAGCTGGATGAGGCTGCCCCGGACCGTGACGGCGTCCGCCTGGGGCGTGGGTCATTCGACTACGAGATCGTCGATGAGCGCAGGAAACTGGATATTCGGCTGTCGAGCAACGATGACAGGCTGAGGGACCTGCTCATTGAGTCTGGCGTGGACGATCTGACAGCAGACACGATAACGGATTCGATCAAGGATTGGCGTGACTCCGATGATCTCCATCGAGTGAATGGCGCCGAGGACGAATACTACGAGGTCAATTACGAGGACCAGGGGATGAATTCACCCTATCTGTGCAAGAATGCCAACTTCGATTCCGTTCGAGAGCTGCTGCTGATCCGCGGCATGACGCCCGAGATCCTATTCGGATCCGCCCAAGTGGAAAAGTATGGCTTCCGTAAGGAGGAGGACAGCGAAGGCGATGAGGATGAGGAGTATGCTGGGGTCTTCGACCTGTTGACTGTTTGGGGTGGAGGTCTTTACTATGACACCGCGTCCGACGATCTTCTTGCGGGATTGACCGGTGACGCTCGCGCGCAGGAGGAGATGGATCGAAGAGAGAGTGGGGATTGGACAAACCGCCAGGCGCCAACTCACCGGGTGACCTCTTCCAGGTTCACCATTACAGCCACTGGCAGAGTTGGGGCAGCGGATGTCGAGCGCACAGTAGTCGCAGTTGTCAAAAAAGTTGGAAATATCAGGCAGCCAAGAATTGAGATACTCGAGTGGCTCGATAATTACGTCGGTTCTGCCTACATGCAGTTTGGTTCCGATCTCTAGACTTGCCCCCGAATGAGAGTATAGAAGACCCGAATGGTTTCACTACAATCTAGCCTTAGCATTCTCTTCAAGACGGACAAGGTGATTCTAACGCACCTTGGAAAGGGCTTCAGCAAGTACACACTGATGGATTATGAGGTCATAGATCTATCCAGCTCCGAGGATAATTCCGAGGACCACATAGACATGCTGATCCAGAATGGCATCTCCCACTTCCTGGAGGAACACCGCATCAAGCCTGACAGCGTGTCGATCGGGATTCCAAGAGAGGACGTGTTCTTTACATTTGCCGAGCTGCCAAAGGTCCAAGGCGGCAACCTGGGCGAGCTTTTGGGTTACGAGATCGAGCGCCATGTTCCCTTGCCGCAGGATTCGATATTCTTCGACGCCCAGGTCGTGTCCGACGGCGGGGGGCAGAAGGGGATGCTCAAGGTCGCTATAATTGCCGCACGCCGCGATCTCATTCAGCGATATGCCAATATAATCGAGCAGATCAATCTTACGGCCTCTGCCATAACGATCTCCGCGCTTGGGCTGGTCGACTTCTTCAATCAGTTCGGAGAACCTACGGAGAATGCAACAACGGCGCTCGTTGACTGCGACAACGGCACCGCGGACCTGGTAATTCTCAAGGGCAAGGAACTGCAATATTGCAGGACCATCGACCTCAATCGGGAAATGCCTGGAACTCCCGAGCCGGAAAAGACCTTCAAGCGGCCCCTCTTAGGAGAGATACTGAAGGACCTCGGGATAATAACCGACGAGCAGCTGGAGCTAGCTCTGGCGGAGCAGCGCAAGAGCGGCGAGGTTCTGATTGGGCAAGTGCTGTTCGATCTGGGCTTCATCTCCGAGGAAGACCTTGCCAGAGCTCTATCCGGTCAGGCGAATTCCCGGCATAGTCGGCATGCCGCCGGCCATCATGCTGGGCATGTTGCCAGTGCATCAGGCGGATTCGAGTATTCGACGGAGCCAGCCGCTATCCAGGACGAGGCCGCGCAGGGCAGGGCCCGCGCGATTCTCGATGAATTAGTCGTTTACGCGGATGGCAATGGCGGCTCCTCCTATATAGATGAGTTATATATATCCGGGGAATATAGGAGCGCTCTAGCGCTTCAAGGGACGCTCCTCGAACAGGGATTCTCTGGACGAGTCAAGATGCTGCAGCCGCATCAGAAAATGCGGTCCCTGCTTCCACCCGAGAAGGCAAGCTCCCTCTGTCCCGCAATCGGGCTCGGAATGCGCGATTTCGAGGACAAAATTAAAGGCGCGAATCTGCTGCCAACGGAGCTGAGAGCCAGTCGCCGTCTCTATGGCAAGCGATTTATGATCGCTCTCTCTGCAGCCCTTTGCGTGCTATTGCTCGCGGTCTTCGGAAGCAGCATCGCCAAGCAGACAATGAGGGTCGCATACCTCGAGGAGAGGATTGAGGCCCTTAGCGGAGATGTGAAACTGGTCTCCGCCACCAGAAAGGATGTTCAGACCTGGGGCAAGCTGCTGAAGGAGCTCAAGGAGATTTCCTCGGAGACGCTCAATCCTCTTCTGGTACTGAAGGAGCTCGACCGCATATTGCCGAGTGAAGGCCCCGACAAAGTCTGGATAACGAATTTCCGTCTCAAAGGGAATAGTCTATCGATCAATGGTCGTTCATACCAGCCGGAGGAATTGCTTGCGAAGCTGGAAGAATCGCCTCTTTTCAAGAACGTCAATTTCGAAGGCCGGATAACTACGGGGAAAGATGCAGAGCGGTTCGGTGTCGTGCTCGAGATCGACATAGCGAGCCAGTGGGACATGTTACGGCCAGAAGTGGTGCCAGAGACTGAGGAGGCGCCCATAGGCCCTGAGTCGCCCGAGGAAGATATGGTTATTGGTCCCGGGGATCTGGACGAG
>JAFGIT010000247.1 GCA_016929465.1 Candidatus Coatesiibacteriota bacterium
CACGGTCACCGCCCCGTGATTCGCCATCAAGACCGCATCGCAATCCCTTATGCGCTCCGCAACCGCCTCCGCAAGCTCGTCCGTCGAAGGGACTGCGAAGTCGGTTAGCGGGACCGCGCCCAATGTCATGACGACCTCCGCTAAGACGCACTTATCGAGCGGAATCCCGGCCACAGCGAAGCCGGTGCAGAGGGGTGGATGCGCGTGATCGACAGCCATAACGTCAGGCCTTGTCTCGTATATCCTGAGGTGCATCTTTATTTCGGACGAAGGCTTGAGTGGGCCCTCCAGTTTCTTGCCGGAGAGCGTCATCTTGACTATCTCATCCTCCCGGATGTAGCCCTTGCTCCTGCCGGTCGGGGTCGCGAGTATAATGTCATCGGCTACGCGGACGCTGATATTGCCGTCATTCGCCGCCACGAAGCCGCGCTGGTAGGTCCTGCGACCAACCTCGACAATGGCAGCCCTTGCGAGTGACTCCGGAAGAAACCTCCCGGAATACTCACCGACAATAGATTCTATCGTGTCCTGCATGTTATCCTCTCTGGTCTGAATGAATCCCGTCTGGGATTGTTAGGGGAATCTACATACGAAGCCGCGCCACTGTCAAGGAAGGGGAGCAAGGTCAGTTGACAGTAGGCAGTTAGCGGATGACAGCCAACTTTGAACCTTGAACCTTGAACTCTGAACCAAGATTCGGATTGATGGTGGCGTCGGATTGGCTTTCCAGCCTGTCAATTGATCAGAAATTCGTCCACGAGAATGCACAGGAAGAATCACGAAGGGCTATGGGCGTGCTACTTCTCCGCCAAGTCGTCCACGTCGCGGCTGTCGATGAAGCCGAGCTCCAAAGCGACCGCGGCGCGATAGAATCTCACGGCACGCCGCGTCTCGTCCTTTTTCGCGAGCGAGAAGAGGTGCCTTATGAGCGCGGCCGCGAGCCGGGCCAATTCGAGCCCGAGGATCAGCGCCCTGTGAGTGAATAGCGCGAATCTCCCGTAGTGCTTGCGGATGAAGATGTGCTTCGAGGCAAGGTACTTCAGGACGGTGAAATCGCCCCATCTCTGCTCGCAGGACCTTCCCCCGAAGTGGACCACCTCCGCGTCGTGCACGAAGAAGACCTTGTAGCCCGCTTTCTTGGTCCGGTAGCAGAGGTCTGTGTCCTCATGGAACATGAAGTAGCCCTCGTCGAATGGCCCGATCTCCTCCAGAACCGTTCTCCTGAGCATCAGGCAAGCCCCGACCAGCCAATCGACCTCGCGCGTTTCATTGTGGTCCCAATCCTCATAGACAAGTTTCGAGCGTATGCGCTGCGAGAAGATCGGTTTGAACATCAAGTGGGACATCATAAGGTTCAGATTGGTCAGAAAATTCCTTGCTGAGGGCTGAAGCGATCCATCCTCGTTCAGGAGTTTCGGCCCGACGAGACCAATTTTGTCGTCTGATTCCAGCGCGTCGATCATCGCCTGCAGAGCACCTTCGTGGATGATCGTGTCGGGATTCAGAAAGCATATATATCTCCCGAGCGCGCGTCTCGCGGCGACGTTATTCGCGACCGCGAAGCCGGCGTTGCGTAGGTTCTTTATGACTTTAACGTCCGGGAAGCCCTCGGCGAGTGCGTCAACGCTCCCGTCGTGGGAATTGTTATCGACCACGATTATCTCATGGCGTATCGATTTCGCCGTCTCCCTGATCGATTCGATGCAGCTGATCAGGAGCTCTTTGACGTTCCAGTTGACGATTATTATCGACACCAGCGGCCGTTCTTCGGCCACCCGATTCAGGTATGAATCCTCGAAATAGACCTGCATGGCCGGTTTTTTGGTCGCGTAAAGTTCCTCGTAGATGCTCAGCGTGTGAGATGCCGTCTTCTCCCACGAAAAGAGCGACGCGCGTGCGAGTCCATCTCTTCTCATGCGGTCTCTCAACTTCTTGTCGGTCAGAACTCCGAACATCGCCTCGGCGAGCTCATCAATCGAATACGGATTAATCATGATCGCCGCGTCGCCGACTATCTCCGGCAGAGAGGACGAGCTCGAAGTGATTACTGGCGCGCCACAAGCCATCGCCTCGAGAGCCGGAAGTCCGAAGCCCTCGTAAAGCGATGGGAACACGAAGAGGTCCGCACCGCTATAGAGCCGAGGCAGGTCCTCGTCCTTGACGTAGCTCGTGAAGATTATCGAATCCTCCAGGCCGAGCTCCCTGATCGTGGTGAAAACGTCGCCATAAAGCCATCCGAACATCCCGCAGACAACGAGCTTATGCTCGAGCTTCATCTCGGTCTTCAGAAGGTGATATGCACTCAAGAGGCGCGGCAGGTTCTTTCTGGGTTCGATAGTGTTGACGCAGAGAATGTAGGGGCCGTCGATGCCAAATTTCTCCCTTGCGGCGGCGATCTCCGCCGGATCGGTCACCGGCTTCAGGTACTCGTTCGTTGCCGAATAGACGACCCTGACCTTGCTCTCGGGGACCTTCAGGATTCGTATCAGGTCTTCCTTGGTGTGAAATGACAGGGCGATGATCAGATCAGCCTTCTGAACGCCGATTTTCGTCATCTGCCTCATATACCAGAAGTACTTCTTGCTGTTCGTCTGAGGGAAGGTATAGACGACCAGGTCGTGAACGGTTACGACCGACTTGTATCCTCCGGAGACAATCGGGAGGAAGTATCCGGGGTCATGGAAGACGTCGGTCCCGTCGGATCTCAGCCTATGCGGAAGATAGAAGTTGCGCCAGAAGTCCCCCACCAGATGGTTTTCGATAGTGATCGGAGTGACATATTTCGAGAAGTTGGGGTTCTTGAAGTCGATCTTATTCGTCTTCAGTGGGTTGTGGAAGATGGTGTATTGGTTCCTGGTGTCTATCTTCTCCATGGCACGCAGGAGATTGAAGGTATAGACCCCCATCCCGGCATGGCGGTCGCTGATGCGTCTAGCGTCGATGGCGATGTGCATTATGTTGAGCTGAAATCGAGAATGGCTTTGCTCAGGCCGCCATATCGAAGGAGCCTTGGTTCGAGGCGGAGCCTTCTATTGGCTGTGAGTTTTGGTCCTGCAGCTCTTTCAGAAGGGGTATATAGACGTCATCGAGCATCTTCCTTGCCTCCGGCATCAGCTCTATCGCCTTCTGAATTGGCTCATCGACCGCCGAGAAAGCTATCGCCGCCTCCTTATTGCCCCAGAGTGAGCGGACGATCCGCCATCTGATGTAGGTCTTGACGAATTCTGGATGATCGCCCATGAGCTCGTCTTTATTGACCACGACGTCGTTGTTCGCGGCAAAAGCGATGAATTCCGAGACCACCTCGTCGGTAATCTCGAAGTCTTTCTCGAGGTCTCTGTGTTGGGCCGCATAATGAAGGCCGAACAAGGTGAAGATGTTCTTTCTTATAAGGGTCTCGAAGTCCTTGTTGAGCGTGGTGCCCTCGACAACGACGTCGGGATGGATGCCGCCGCCGCCCGTCAGTTCACGCCCTGCTCGAGAATGATATACGGGCGGGGCCTTTTCATTCCCGTCTGTCTCATTGCCGAGATACACACTCGAGCCATATTCAGAGTATGGCTTTTGTATGCACCTTCCGGAAGGTGTGTAATATCTCGCAGTGGTTAGAACCAGTGTCCAGTTTTCGGGAAGCTGGATGACGCTCTGAACGAGTCCCTTGCCGAAGCTCGTTGTCCCTATTACGAGGCCCCTGTCGTTATCCTGTACTGCCCCGGAGACGATTTCGGAGCCGGATGCGGTCCCGTCGTCGATGAGGATAATGAGCGGCACCCTTGGGAGCTTGGTTCTCTTCGATGCGAATACCGCCTGGTTTGACTCAGCGGTCCTGCCCTTCGTCGAGACGATCTGCAGCCCGGATTCGAGGAACATGTCACTCACGGCGATCGCCTGCGTCAGGAGGCCGCCGCCGTTGTAGCGAAGGTCGAGCACGAGCTCCTGCATGCCATCGTTCTTCAAGTCGTGGATGGCAGTGTTCATCTCGCTCGCGGTTGTCTCTGCGAACCTGGTCAGCCTCAGGTAGCCGATCGTATCATTGAGCATGAAGTAGTAAGGGACACTCGTGGTGGGGATCTTGTCGCGCTTCAAGGTGAAGGTCATGTGCTCCGACACGCCCTCTCTCTGGACAGTGATTACGACTTTGGTTCCCTTAGGGCCTTTGAGCTTCCTTATCACATCGACCGTTGTGATGCCCCTCGCGTCCTCGCCGTCTATCTCGACAATCCTGTCGCCGGCGAGCAGGCCGACTTTTGATGCGGGGGTGTCCTCGATCGGAGAGATGACGGTCAGGATTCCATTTATTATGTCGAATTGGATGCCTATTCCATAGAAGCTCCCCTTCTGGTCCTCTCTCATTTGCTTGCTCAGGAGTTCATTCAGCAGATGGGAGTGAGGATCGAGGGTCCTCAGCATTCCTTGTATGGAACTCATGATAAGATCGGAGGGGTCCTGCTTCTCGACATAACGATGCTGAACGATGGTCAGCACCTCGTTATATACGAAGAGATTCCTGAAGTGCGTCGTCAGGTTCGAGCCTATTCCGATTCCGACAATCGCGAATAGCGCGACCAAAACGACAGTCAACACCCACCGAAACGTCTGTCTCACGATCTCATAACCTCTCTATATGGGGCATGGAATACTACGCCCGTGATAATTGTCTCGCTCAGTCCTTCTCGCCAAATACCTGTGCCGAGAAGACGTATATTATGGCTCCCTTTTTGTAGGCATCCCTCGGCAGGCCGGCCTTTCGGCAAGTCTGCTCCAGGAATGTTGTCTTATTCCAGTGGTTTTCGGTTGCCACCTGCGGAAGTAAAACACCCCTGTAGGGGCCTTGTTCAATCTCGAGGCCATGGACACCTACTTCAATCTCATCGATGCTGTCAATTCTCGAGAGGTCTGATAATACAGAAATCTCGAGCTCCATGTCATCTGTCTCGGAAATGCTCATGGGTGAAAACCTGGGGTCCTGTGTCGATGCGGCGACCGCCATCTGCTGAATGATGCGATAGAGAGGCTCCGACACAGGTGAAAATCGACCTATACAGCCCCTCAGATCCCCTTTCCGCTTGATTGTTACGAACGCCCCGCGTTTCATATTGAGCCTATCCGAATCGACCTCGATCTTCGGCACGCGGTGATTTCTCACGTATTCGACAATTGTATCCCTCGCGATGGCAAGCAACTGCTGCTTCTCGCTTTCGGTTAGCTTCTCGTCCATTTCGGCGCTCCTATCTATTGTTTTGACCGTGCCCGACGGGATTGAAACTGCAAGGCTGCAGTAGCCGACGACCGCACCCATGCTTCCGGCCGTATCGCCGGAATTCGCGTATTTGAGCCCAACCATATTCTTCGCGCCGAGTGCTCTTGCGGCTTTTGCGAATGCCAGCACGCCTGCCCCGCCGCAGAGCTCGACCTGCTTGCTTTTCAGGCCCATCTCCAGTTTATCGACATCGAGCGCTTTCAGTGTCTCATAAGATGCCTCGTCGATGCCACACGCCTTGTTATATGGCCGGTAATGCGACATATCCGTGCTCGCAATGACGATGACATCGCTGTGCTCTTTCAGGATTTTGCTGACGACCCAGCTCAGCTTGTCGGCATAGGAGATGTCATTCAAGAGGACCGGGACTATCTTGACCTCATTCCCCAGAGTGCGCTGAAGAAAGGGCAATTGCGATTCGAGCGAGTGCTCCTGGGCATGTGCTTCGGGAACGTATCGGAATGACCTGTCATAGCCGACGATTTCACCCGCTATCTCCTTATCCACGAAAAGGTCGCCAAGCGGGGTGCGATAGTCCTGCACGTTGTTGACCGAGACTCCGCTCAGTGGATACCGATGGGAGGGTCCAATGAGAATGGCCGTTTTGACCTTCTGCTGCTTTTCCTTCAGGAGTCTGTACCCATAGGCTGCGACTGGTCCTGAATAAACGAATCCCGCATGGGGAGAGATGATTCCAATTATGCGCCACTCGACCGCAGGCAATCCGGGGACCTTCGCCAGATAGCCATCGACCTCCTCGGCCAGCTCTTTCTTGCCGGAGGGGTACCATTGCCCGGACACCGCCGGCGAGCGGATTTCTCTCTCTTCGCCCCTTTGTTCACTTGCCAAAGCTTGATCAGTGCCGCTCTCCTCAGCCGCCGCGACACAGCTGGCGACGGAAGCGATAAGAAGCAGAAGCACCGCTGAACAGGTCCCCCAGCTGAATCGGATGACCTGTCTCATTCCGAATTTCTCTACGACGCGAAATAGGCTTATAAAAGCCATCCAGATTCCCCCTCTCATCACATATCAACCGTATTAATCCCCTTCAGCCCCGGTGGTGATCTCCTTGAAGCCGGAGTTGTCCTGAAAAGGCACATCGACTATCATAGGTGATGTGGTGAAAAACGCAAAGCTTCTCCTTATTGTCGGTGCCCTGGTGGTCGTGTCTGCTGTCGCACACTCCCAGAACGTCACCGTGATGCCAGGCCAGTCGCATCAGACTGCGCATTTCTTGATCCACTATCCCAGGCCTCTCGAGGGACTCGCCCGGTCAATCGCTGGCACTCTGGAGATCGCATTTCTCACCACATGCAACCAGATGGGCACTCGGCCGTTCGGCGACAACGTCATCTATATCTGCGATTCCGACAGCGACTTCCGGCAATTTCACCCGTCCGTCGGCGATAGTTGGATCACCGGATTCGCAATACCCATGAAGCGGAAGATCGTCGTGCGGTCGCCGTCTCTCGCGAAGACGACGAGAGAGCAATTCATCAAGACACTCAGGCACGAGATATCACACCTGGTTCTACACCATGCCGTTGGGAAGAACGTCCGACTTCTGCCTAGGTGGTTCGATGAGGGGATGGCGATGATCAACGCCGGGCAGTGGGAGTGGCTCGACAGTTGGTCACTGTTTCAGATGGTCATCTTCTCGGATCCGCTTCCGTTCTCAGCAATTCGAGACGCGTTCCCGAGCGGAGCGTCGGAGGCTCGGCTCGCATACGCGCAGAGCTACAATTTTTGCCTGTTTTTGCAGACGACTCTGAAAAAGCAGCAATTCGAGGCGCTGGTTGCCGGGATGAGGTCGGGCATTCCGCTCGGGACACAGCTCGAGAGGCTCTTCGGCGTACCGTTCGCGAAGATCGAGAAGGTTTGGTACGAGCGAGTCAGGGATAGATATGGCGTGTATCCGTTCCTCACAAGCGCTGGTGTATTCTGGTTCCTTCTGACGATTCTGATGCTCGTTGCATACGCGCGCAAGCGCCGCGCCGCAAGAGAACGACTCGCGGAGATGGAGGCCGAAGACGAGTTCATAGACCATGTCCTCGACGGGAAATATCATTAGGTGAAAGGTGTGGGCCACTCTCCGCAAGCTCCGTCATTCAGATAGCGTCCCTCGGGTTATTGAGGAAAAGGGCGGGAGGAAAGGGTGGAGGTCCTGCGTGATGTGTAAAGACGAAATGCCTTTTGTCCGACGACCCTCAAAATCCCGACCGCCACGGCAAAGGTCCAGCTTCATCCCCCACCTTCAGCCTTCATCCCTGCATCACCCCCCCATCAGCTTTGCTCTGAACAGGAAGAAGACCGCACCAAGAATACAGAGACCTGCCCAGAGATAGTCCAGAGTGACCTTCTCCTTCATATAAAGGACGGAGAAGGGGACGAAAATCGCGAGTGTGATCACCTCCTGCAGTATCTTCAGCTGACCGACCGTCATTACGCCATGACCGATGCGGTTAGCAGGGACCTGCAGAAGGTACTCGAAGAGCGCTATTCCCCAACTCACGATGGCCGCAATCAGCCAGGGCCGATGGGCCAGATTACGCAGGTGACCGTACCAGGCGAAGGTCATAAAGACGTTGCTGCAGCATAGAAGAAGCACCGTCAGCAGATATCTGCTCATTCCATCCCTCACATAGAATATGAAAGAAAATGGCGCGACACTTGCGCCCATCGATGAGATTCTACTCGACCAGAGACAAATCAAATAGTTGCTTGTTCCCGAGCTAAGCCGTCCAATAGGGGCGTGGCCGATAATAGGGACAGGTGGTGAGGGGAAGAGCGATCTATGGTGCGCCCGAGAGGATTCGAACCTCCGGCACGTGGATTAGGAATCCACTGCTCTATCCTATCTGAGCTACGGGCGCAATCTCCAGAGAGTGCCTACAACAATTACTATAGCGTCAAATCGGCTCAAAGCAAGGTCACTGCCGCTCGGGATCGAAAGTCTCCTCCTGGAGCTCCTCCAACTCCTCGAGTTCATCCACCAACGCTTCACTCTCCTGGGTAGCCTCTTTTTGCTGTCCTTTTGCGGGAGCCTTCTGTCGCTCCTTCGCATTGCCAGCCTTTACAACCTCCACCTCGGAGCAATCGAATGCCTTCGACACCCCAGCCTCCAGCTGGACGTCAATAGTCCCCTTGAGCGGATTGATCGTCCTGATCTTGCCCGGTCCGGAGGGAGTCTCGACGTTGGTGCCCTCGCCGGGCATGTCGCGCCGCAGGTCCTCGTATGTGGCCTGCTCATAGACCAGGCAGCAGAGGAGACGGCCGCAGATGCCCGATATCTTCGAGGGATTCAGCGTCAGGTTCTGGTCCCTTGCCATCTTCTTCGAGACGGGCTGGAAATTGCGCAGGAACGACTTACAGCAGAGCTCCCTGCCACAATAGCCGATCCCGCCCAGGATCTTGGCCTCGTCCCTGACGCCGACCTGCTTCAGCTCAATCCTGGTCCTGAACTGGTGCGCGAGGTCTCTTACGAGCTCGCGGAAATCGACGCGAGTCTCTGCCGTGAAGTAGAACATCGATTGACACCTGTCGAATGTGTATTCCACTCGAACGAGCTTCATTGGAAGGTCCCTTTCCCTGATCAGCCGTTGGCAGACGTCAAAGGCCTCTTGCTCGAGCCTCTCGTTCTCCCGCAGGGTCTCGAAATCCCGCTCCGTGGCTTGTCGGACGACCTCCCAGCCGTCCGAGGGAAGCTTCTCGGAATCGACCATTCTGGGGCCAGAGACCACAGTCGCAAATCTCTCTTCTTTCTTCGAAGTGACTACGCAGCAATCACCGCAGTCAAGCCAGAGCTGCTTGCACACGCATTCCTCGAAAGTGCCTGCTTGACGCAACTTCACCCCGACTACTTTCACCTGCAAATCTATCCGGCCCTCCAGCGAATCTGATGATCTATCATCGATCATGAGTTGGTTGATTATATCGTTTTGCGGGGTGCCGTCTCAAGGCGCCAAGCCGCACTACTTCTTTCCGAATGATCCCCTGAAAAGGAATTTGAAGAAAGTGCGGGCGGCTTTCTTGGTTCGGCTGATTTCGCTCGGCTTGAGAAGCATCTGCGCGACTTTCCGCAGGATGTAGCCCGGCCTGAGATAGAACTTCCGCCTCGCCTCATCGCACCAGACCACTAGCTCCTCTCCGGATATGTCACCGGCCCTGACCACGCAATTGTGGAGGCCCTCGTCGGTCAGCCATTCCGAGTAGGTGCCGACGGTCAACAGCCCCTCTTCGAGATACTGGTCGTAGAGCTCGGTGCCTGGATAGACCATTATCGGGTAGAACTGGGCGGTGTCAGGGGAGATTCTGAGCGCGAGATCGAGCGTCTTCTGCATGGTCTCTCGCGTCTCGCCCGGGAGGCCGACCATGAAGCACCCATGTACGAGTATTCCCGCTTTCCTCGCGTCGCGCGCGAAACGCGCCATCATCTCGACCTTCGTGCCCTTGTGGATTGCATCCAAGAGCGCCTGCTCGCCGCTCTCGAAGCCGACGCAGACCATGCGACATCCGCCCTGCCTCATCGCGCGAAGCGTCTCATAATCGACATCGACGCGGCAATTTGCCGTCCAGGGAAACTTGATCTCACGCCTGTTGATCAGCTCGCAGAACTCGATGCACCGCCTCTTGTCCGCGGGAAGAGTGTCGTCCTCGAAGAATATCGACTTGGCCTCGGGGAAGTGCTTGATTACATACTCCATCTCCTCGACAACGTTCTCAGGGGAGCGGAAACGGTAATGGCGACCGTGCATCGTCTGTGGATAGACGCAGAACGTGCAGCCGTTCGGGCAACCACGGCCGGAGTTTATCGTGACCATCGGGTAGAGCGCATTTGGATTGAAGTAGTCCTCGATCCTGAGGAAACGCTTGTAGATAGGCGCCACGAAAGGAAGGGCATCGAGGTCCTCTATGGGTGCCCTCGCCTCCGTCCATACTGCCTCCCCGTCTCGTCGATAGACGATTCCGGGAATCTCCTCGAGTGACATCGTTCCTGCAGCCCACTTCGCGAGGTCAAGCACGGTATAATCGTACTCACCAATACAGAGACCATCGAGCGCATCAGAGGCAAGGAGAGTCTCCTCGGGGGCCGCAGATGGGTGCGTCCCGACTGCGAATATCTTGGTCTTAATGCGAGATTTGATCTGCACAGCAACGCCGAGGTCGTTCTCGACGCTCGGGGTAACCATGTCCATTATCACGAGATGTGGAGCAAAGCCGGCCGCTTTGTCGAGAACCTGCTCGAGAGTCATGCCTCTTGCCGGGGCGTCCCATAGCTCCGCCTGCACGCCAGCCTCCAAGAGGACGCCCGTCGCGTGCGCCAGCCATATCGGAAAATAGAGCGTCCCGCTCTTCGTTACCGCCGGACTTCGCTGCGGCCGCGAGAATTTCTTGAAATATGGTGCGTTGAGAACTAGGACCCGAAGGTCGCCAAGGTTCTTTCTATTCCTCTTCAAGCCAATATCACCGTTTATTTGAGACGGGCACTTGCGCCGGCCCGCATCGATTCAACGAATAGCAGTCAATAGCATATAACAGCCGGTTGACTTGAATGGGCAACCTAAAGCAAAGGAAGGTTTTGGTCAAGCGCCAGATATTGTCAATTGGGGATTGTGGATTTCGGAGTGCGCCGGCTTGACGGCGCTTTCATTTGCGGTGGCTTGACACCGCGCTCTCGTTGATTGGCTTCTATCCTCTGCAGATATCATCTCCCGCAAGCCGATTGATCGTAGCGGTCGATGTCGCGTCAAGCCGCGACGAACCAAAGCGGTGCCGGGTCACCGCACTCCGAGTGCGCTTGGCATGGGATATCCACTTGGGGGTGAAAGTCCCCTACAGGCTTGGCA
>JAFGIT010000248.1 GCA_016929465.1 Candidatus Coatesiibacteriota bacterium
GATGGTCCCGGATGAGGTCCACATCGAGATTGATGGGGCTTTCAGGGCTATCGATAGCGCGTTCACGTTGAACCGCACGAGGTATGCCGAGGCGGCACGGGTCACATCCGAGCCGAGCACTACAGAGCCCATTGTCGATGTGCAGGGGATATCGCATTCCTACCAAAAGGGGACGACAGCTCTGCGGGATGTGTCCGTCAAGATAAGACAAGGCGATTTCATCGCAATCGTAGGCAGAAATGGCTCAGGAAAGACCACGTTCGCGAAGCACATGAATGCCCTTTTGAAGCCTAATTCAGGCCAGGTTCTGTTCAGAGGAAAGCCTGTGTCTCGGATGAAGATATCCGAGGTTGCGAGACAGGTCGGCTTCGTCTTCCAGAACCCCGACAGCCAGATATTCTGCGAGACCATAGAGGACGAAGTGAGGTTTGGCCCGACCAATCTCGGCTATGGAAAGGAAGAAACAGAGCGGTTGGTCGCGGAGGCGATCGCAACGGTTGGTTTGAAGGGGCTCGAGGGCAGCGACCCATTCAGCCTGACGAAAGGCGAACGCCAGAGAATAGCTATCGCATCGACGCTAGCATGCAATCCCGAGGTCCTGATTCTCGATGAGCCAACCACGGGGCTCGATTACACGCAGGAGCGCTCGATCATGTCAATGCTCGAGCGACTGAATAAAGAGGGCAAGACCATCATTATCATTACGCATTCGCTCCATTTGGTCTCGGAATTCGCCCATCGGGTCGTGGTCTTCAAGGAGGGCAGCGTTGCTTTCGATGGACCGGTTCGCGACCTCTTCGAACCAAAGAACGAGGACCTTCTCGCGCAGTCGGGACTTGCTCTGCCGAAGATAGCCGAGCTATCGCATCGATTTGGGATAACGGCCCTGAGCGTCTCGGAGTTCGCCGCCTTCTTCGATAGGCGAGAGAGCTGAATGCTCTCGAAACCGGAAGCAGACACGGAACAGGCCAATTAGAAAATGGCTAAGAAGCGATACGGCCTCTATAGCCGTCGGCGTACGATTTTTCACGGACTTCACCCTCTATCGAAGCTCCTCTGCGCTTTCATGATTCTGGTATCGCCGCTGTTTCTATCAGACATCAGTGGCTCATTATCCTATCTCGCCCTTTGCCTGGTCCTGGTTGCTCTAGGACGGGCCTGGTCTTCACTACGGGCGCTGTTGCCGATTATCTCGATGATGGCGTTCGTGACGATCGTTGTCTGGCCACTTTTTTGGCGGGGCGGGGAAGATGTCTTCGGCCTGTGGGGGATTTCGATAACTGATGAAGGATTGCTGAGGGGGCTCTCGATGGCGTCACGCCTCATTTCGCTCATCCTCGTCGGGATAGTCTTTCTTACTGTAACCAGGGTGGAGGAGTTCATGGCCGCTCTTAGGCTCCTGGGCCTCCCGTTCGTGTTCACTTTCACCTTGATGCTCTCCTTCCGCCTCGCACCGACCTTCATCGCGACGGTCGGGACTATTCGCGACGCTCAGAAGGCAAGAGGCCACACCATCGACCAGGGTAATCCCTTAAGAAAGGCCATCAAGCATGTCCCGCTCATCATACCCGTCATCCTCCATGCGATCCGAGGGACTGACGTGCTGTCGATGGCGCTCGAATCGAGGGGGTTCGGCAAGAAGGTCAACAGGACCAGTATTATTCAATTGACCCACACCTGGCGAGACCCAATCGCTTATTCTATGAGCGTGATGATATTATCGGCCGCAATATTCTGGCGATACGCTTTATTGTGACCGAGTAGCTCATGCCGCTGGGTGCCCCCTCAGTTCTGGCTGTCCATTGAGCTCTCTTCAGAGTTTCCCAATTCATTGAGAGCCTCACGAATGCTCGCTATGTCCGGCCTCAATCGAGCCGCCTCGGTCAAGTGGGCCCTGGCGAGGTCCTGCTTGCCCAGGACTGTCTCCAATTTCCCGAGCGAGTAAAGAGCGAATGCCGAGTCGGGATTTGCATCCACTGCTTTCTGGAGGGCCGATAGAGCGGCCTCCTTGTCGCCCTTTTGCGCGCTGATCTCCGCCTTCAGAATCAGATACTGAAGGTTACCGGGCGCCATTTCGATGGCTTTCTCCAACGCGACAAGTGCCCGTGAGAGATCGCCTCTCGACCTGAGAGCCGACGCAAGCGCGGAGTAATAGACCGCCTGAGGGTCCTTGGCCTCGACGGCTCGCTGATAGTAGCTGATAGCCTGTTGAACGTCTCCCTCTCCCAGCGCAATCTTGCCGAGAATGTAGATCGGATAGCTCTCCTCGGGGGCGATCTCGTTTGCCCTCTTCGCGAAGAGCGACGCATTTCGCACGTCACCAACGCTCAGGCAATGCGTCGCATAAGCTGCGAATGCGGCCTCCGGCCTGTGCACCTGGATCGGCAGATACGGCGGAAGAGCGAGCACCGCGAGCGCGATTGCCGGACCAATCGACCTGCGGAACGAGAAGCTTCGAAGGCGCTCTATCCACCAGTCTATCGTCCAGCCTGAGAATGCTAGCAGGAGCGGAACTAGTGGGATGCGATAGCGGGCCACGACGAAGAAGATGGCGATCGACAAGACGTAGAGGATAGCAAATGAAGCGAAGAGCCTATGGATGCCGCCCTTTCTTAGCGCGAGCCCAATTCCGAAAAGGCCAAGCGGCGTCAGGAACACGAATGTGACGGGCAGCAGCTTCAGCAGACGACTGCTCTCACGGGCGACCTCATACCAATACATCTGGGGCAACTCGTGCCTATTAAAGAAGAGCCCGACTTTCTTCATGAATAACAGCCCGGTCTGGAAATATCGCCCCTTCATGCTTTCGAGCGTCGTATGAAACCAGAATCGCGATGCCTCGGAGGGCCTGAGCTCCTTCCCGGTGGCGGCACGAGCGAAATCGCGGCCATCGGGATCGGTCACCTTGAACCAGGCCGTATCCCCGAACTGCGTGATCCTGTCATAGACACCGCTTGCCTCGGGCCGGTTGCCGACGAAGAAATTGTAGCCGGCGTTCGAGCTCAATAGCACGATGTCCTTTTCAGCTGAGTAGTTCACCGCTGCGCAGAGCATAAGCGGCAAGCCAACTCCGACGAGGAAGGGGAGCAAGGTCCTCCCAATGGCTTTGAATCGTCCTTCTGGTGGTTTCCAGATGGCGAAGACGATAATGGCGGGGACATAGAGCAGGATGTTCCCGCGCAGAAGGGCGGTGAGGCCCAGAGTCAATCCGCTGGCCCCGGCGAGAATCACCGATTTTCTATCGAATGCGAGGAGCAAGAGAAACAGGAAGAGAAGATGGAAAAAGCACATCGAGCTCTCCAGCAGGATGAGGCTCTCTGTGAATAATACAGGACCAGATAGGAGATACAGCACTCCAGCGGCAATACCGGCCCTCTTCCCGAAAAGCCTTGCCGCAATCAGATAGGTCATACCGCAGGATAGCGAGCCCAGAACCGCCTGGAGCAGCTTCACGATGTATGGCTCGGTCACGCCGGTAAAGAAGAACACTATGGCGAGTAGATAAGGATATAGTGGACTGAGACGAAATGCCTCGGATGGAAATATATCTCCGCCCAGTATCTGCGAAGTCCGCCACAGGTAGAATTTGCTGTCGCAGACGATGAGCTTCGCGATGAAGGAGTCGCTCGCGCCTATGAGATAGAATAGTCGAATTACAAGGGCAATTATCGCAAATAGTGCGAATATCGCCCCATTCTTGGCTGTATCTTTCATGGTATCCCGATGTTGATTAAGGGGAATAAGTATAGGGCCTTCTCCCGATAGATGGCAACCGAGTCTGGCTTTTTGTCTCATTGCGAGCCACTCATTGCATAGCGGTATCAGACATAGTCTCGATATAGAGATCAATAGCCTCCCGTATATTCTCGATCATCTCTTGAATTGAGTCTCCCTGCGAATGGTAACCGTCCAATTCCGGGCAATAGGCGCAATAACCGTATCCATCCCTCTCAAATTCGACGCTTATCTCACAAGACATTTCGTCGCTCCTCGCGCTCTCGGCCGCCACTGCTTAATCCGCAGTCCGAAATCCCCAATCCGCTATCGGGGTCATTCCCTATTCAGTTTCCCACGAGCCAGCGAGGCCGCCACCCCGACCGCGCACAGCGCTGCGAAGACCGTGAATGATATTTCCATGACCTTCAGGAACTGGTCCTGGTTCTCGGCCATTAGTTTTGCATCGCCGATTTGGAGGCTGATAAGTAGCATCACGATGCCCATGCTCATCGTCATACCGACGAGCCGGAATGTGCTGACCGTCGCGGATGCAAAACCATAGAGCTTCTTATCCACCGAGCCCATGACCGCATTCGTGTTGGGCGATGAGAAGAAGCCGAAGCCCAACCCGAGCACAATCAATACTGCAACTATGAACCACAAGGGCGTCATAGAATCGAGAAATATTAGCAGCGCAAGGCCTATCGCGTTCAGTGACATTCCGACCGATGCAACCACGCGCGGTTCTATTCTGTCCGAGAGCTTTCCCGCGAGTGGCGAGCAAATCGCCTGGATGAATGGCTGAGAGAGCATGACCAGCCCAGCTTGTTGCGGCGCGAGCCCCTTCACGATTTGAAGATAGCTGCTCAGCAGGAAGAGTGTTGCGGCAGTCGCGCTGTAGTTGATTAGCGCCGCCAGATTCGACATGGCAAAGGTGCGGTTGCCAGCAAAGAGCCGAACATTGAGTACCGGGCTTTTTTTATAGAACTCAATTATGACGAA
>JAFGIT010000025.1 GCA_016929465.1 Candidatus Coatesiibacteriota bacterium
GAGCACCTGGCGAACATCACGCTCGTTGCCCGACTTTTGGGCGGCGAGAAGGTCCTGACCCCAACGCAGGTCGGTAGGATCGCGGAGATACAGCGGGCGTCGGGCGCGAAGTTGCCGCCGCTTGCCTGCAAGACCTGCTCCGAGGGTGTGTGCCCGACAGGCGAATCCGCGTCGGGTAACTACGGACTTTCGCATCCTGCGGCGCGCTCTTCGACCGCCTTTGATGAGGGCGATTCGGAGCGGATGGTCGCCGAGATTGTGCAAGCTTTGAAGAAAGAACTAACTGAGCTATAATGCACCTTTTCATAAGGTACTTTTGAAACGCGAGAGGAGCACTATTTCAATGTTTGGTGAAGCGCTCGGAATGATTGAGACCAAGGGTCTCGTGGCGATGATCGAGGCGTCGGATGCGATGGTCAAGGCGGCGAATGTTAAGCTCGTTACATACGAGAAGATCGGTGGCGGCTACGTGACGGCGCTCGTTCGGGGCGATGTTGCTGCGGTCAAGGCGGCGACTGATGCTGGTGCAGAGGCTGCGAAGCGCGTGGGCGAGCTGATTGCGGTTCACGTAATCCCAAGGCCTCATTCGAGCCTTGAGGACGTTCTTCCAATTGGCAAGACGATGTCGAAGGAGAAGAAGTAGCAGGTCAGACACCCGTCTGAGTGCGGCGAGTAGCCTCATGATTCTCGATGAGGCTGCCGGAAGCATTTCGCCCTTTTCGCCGGATGGGATCAAGAAAGAAGCGGAGGTCAGTGGCATGGGCTTCCAGCCCATGAAAGAGAGAGTCAGTGGCAAGGGCTTCCAGCCCATGAAAGAGCAGGCCAGTGGCAAGGGCTTCCAGCCCATGAAAGAGCAAATCTGTCCCATGAAGGAACTGAATCATCGGCAGGATGCCGATGCCACCACGGCCACTTCTCATCGGCAGGATGCCGATGCCACTAATGCCGATGCCACTGATAGCCCGCTAGTCATTCGCCATGGCGCGTACTTGCCTCACTGGACGCGCGAGGGCGCAACGTACAGCGTCACCTTTCGTTTGGCGGACAGTCTCCCTGCCGGAGTCTTCCAGTCCTGGAAGTTGGAGCGTGAGAAGATCACCTTCAACGCCGAGTCGCAGAACCGCGCTCTTACCGAGCACGAGGAGAAGCGCCTGAGCGAGCTTATCCCGGAGAAGTTGGAGAAATACCTTAATGACGGTCATGGTGAATGCTGGCTCAAGGACGGTCGGATCGCCGTGATTGTTCGCGATGCGCTGCGTCATTTCGATGGGGAGAGGTATGAGATCGCCGCTTGGTGCGTGATGCCCAACCATGTTCATGTCGTCGTGCGGCCGAAGGCGGGCCACACCCTCTCAGACATTCTACATTCATGGAAAAGCTTCACCGCCAATCGCATCAATCAGGTCCTGGGCCGGACAGGAGCAGTCTGGCAGGCGGAATCTTACGACCATCTGCTTCGGGATGAGCAGGATTTCCAGCACGCAGTTGCCTATATTCTGGACAATCCACGCGTTGCGGGCTTGGAAAATTGGCCTTGGTGTGGCATGGGCTTCCAGCCATGAATGAGCAAGTCAGTGGCACGGCCATCCTGGCCGTGAAAAAGAGGATCAGTGGCATGGGCTTCCAGCCCATGAATGAGCAAGTCTGTCCCATGAAGGAACAGAATCATCGGCAAGATGCCGATGCCACCGTCACTTCCCATCGGCAAGATTGCGGTAAAAGTCATCAACCACTATGGTGATTAGTTGATGAGAGTATTTGAGGTCAACGGATAAGGCAATGAGAGATAGGAAATACGATCAGGTAGAGATCGAGAAGAAGTGGAGGGCCAGGTGGGCGGAGTTCGGACTCTATGAGACGGACCTCGGCTCAGACAGGCCGAAATTCTATAATCTGACAATGTTCATTTACCCTTCGGGGGCGAAGATGCACATGGGGCACGCCTACTGCTATTCCGGCTGTGACACCTACGGCCGGTTCAAGCGGATGTGCGGCTTCAACGTGTTTCAGCCCATGGGCTACGACGCTTTTGGCCTGCCGGCCGAGAATTACGCCATCAAGCACGGCGTCCACCCCGCACAGTCAACACGAGATAACGTCGAATTCATCAAGAAGCAGCTCCGAATGCTCGGCGCGATGTTCGACTGGACCAAGGAAATAAACACCTCCACGCCCGAATACTACCGCTGGACCCAGTGGATGTTCCTGCAGCTCTACAAAAAAGGCCTGGCATACCGCAAAGAATCGCCCGTCAACTGGTGCGATTCGTGCATGACCGTTCTCGCGAATGAACAGGTCGTCGCCGGCGAATGCGAGCGCTGCGGCTCGGTCGTGGTCAAGAGGAACATGCTGCAGTGGTTCTTCAGCATCACCGAATATGCGCAGAGATTGATCGACGACCTCGACAAGGTCGATTGGCCGGAAACCACGAAGCTGATGCAGCGCAACTGGATCGGCAGGAGCGAGGGCGCTGAGGTGACGTTCAACGTCGCAGACAGCGACATCAGCATCAAGGTGTTCACGACGAGGCCAGACACACTCTTCGGCGCGACATACATGGTCCTAGCGCCCGAGCACCCCGACGTCGGCGCGCTCACAAAGCCCGAGCAGAAGGCCGATGTCGAGGATTACATCGCTCTGACCGCCCGAAAGAGCGAGCTGGAGCGAGTCCATCTCGAAAAGGAGAAGACGGGCGTCTTCCTTGGGAGCTATGCCGTCAACCCAGTGAACGGAGAGAAGATACCCATTTGGATTGCAGATTACGTGCTCTCGACATACGGCTCCGGCGCGGTTATGAGCGTCCCCGCCCACGACACGCGTGACTTCGAGTTCGCAAAGGTCTTCGATCTGCCGATACGTGAGGTCGTTCTGGCGCCAGACCGAGAGGCCGGGTTGCCGATCGACGATGCATACACCGGGGATGGTACCATGGTCAACTCGGGTGAGTATGACGGGATGTCGTCTGAGGAATTCAAGAAGGAGATCGTCGCGAAGCTAGCGTCCCATGGCGCCGGCGAGTTCCGGGTCGAGTTCCGGCTGAGGGACTGGCTCGTCTCGAGACAGCGCTACTGGGGAGCACCAATTCCGATCGTATATTGCGAGAAATGCGGCGAGGTTCCAGTGCCGGACGATGCACTCCCGGTGGAGCTGCCGGTAAGCGCGAACTTCGAGCCTGACGGCTCAGGAAGGTCTCCCCTGATCCGTTCCGAGGAGTTCATGAATACGACCTGTCCGAATTGCGGGGGCGCGGCGACCCGCGAGCCGGATACGATGGACACCTTTGTTTGCTCATCATGGTATCAGCTCAGGTATCCTTCCGCGCACTATGACGAAGGTCCTTTTGACCCTGAGATCACTAAAAAATGGCTGCCAGTCGATCAATATACAGGCGGCCCCGAGCACACAGTCGGTCACTTGTTGTTCTTCAGGTTCATGACGAAGGTCCTATATGACATGGGCC
>JAFGIT010000249.1 GCA_016929465.1 Candidatus Coatesiibacteriota bacterium
AGAGCGGGAGGGCCCAGAGCATCCAATTCAAGGAACCGGTAACGGACATGCCGGACGCGATGCGATCGCTCGACTTGATGGTGATGGCGTCGGAGGCGGAACCATTTGGGCTTGTCACCGTGGAGGCGATGTCGTGCGGTTGTGCGGTGGTCGCGACGAGGTCGGGTGCCTCGAGTGAGATCATCACAGATGACGAGGACGGGATACTCATTGAGCCAGGCTCGCCGGACGCGATTGCGAATGCCATCAGGGGGCTATTGAAGGACCAGGACCGGAGGAACCGGTTGGGACTGAGAGCGAGAGAGACTGCGGTTCAGAAATTCTCTCAGGGCCGAAACATCGACGAGATCGAGCGGCTCTTCATGGACCTTTGCGGCTTAGCGCTCTAAGCCCCGGCGAAGGCGCGAAAAGGCTACTCGGTCTTCTCGGCCTCTTTTTCCTTGGCCTCCTCTTCGGCCCTGTCGTCCTTGCCCGTCGTGCCGTCTTTGAACTCTTTGATGCCCTTTCCGAGGGCCTTTCCGATGCCAGGCAGCTTCCCGGCTCCGAAGATGATCAGCACGATTACGAGTATAACTATCAGCTCAGTCGGCCCAGGCGACCACATCGCTTATCTCCTCTAGGTTATTGCCTGCTATGACTCTTTGCCGCAGATAAGCCTTCTAATCTTCTATGAAGCCCAAAGTATCCAGAATACCTACAGCACCGTCAATGTCCCTCTCCCCAATCTCACCCCATCCGAGCTCTTTTGCGCTTTCCCTTATCTCGCCCCGCGTATGAGCCTGATTACTCCTCCTAAGGATATAATGGACCTTTGCAGCCAATGAGAGGCTCATATAATCAGCCCCGCCGGGCACGGCATTCAGATTCTCCACGAATTCTCTGATCTTATCGTCTTCCCCCGGATGCTCCTTCCGAAGCCACTGAACCAGCCGATCTCCCGATTCCGTCAATTTGAAGTCATATCTAGCGACCTCATGGCCATCTTTCCGAGCTATCCCGAGACCCTCTCGCCTCATCCTGACAAATCCCAGACCAATAAGATCATCCTGACCTTCCCTCACCTCGTCCGAATAAGGCCCATAATAATAGGCTCGATAATTGAAGTTCTCTCCCAATGCTCGAGACAGGAAGTACATCTGCTTTTGAATCATGGTTCTGCCGTGTATTTCTCCCCCTGATGCCGCAAGCAGAAGTGCTATAATCCGATTAATCTCCATGGTCTTCCCCCATTTGTCGTAGTATTCGCATTACTTCCTGCTCTATCTCGCGCTTCAAGGCATCCCTCGTCTTGCCCGCCACATCAAGAGGGGCATACAATTCAAGAAACCGATCTTCCTCGATTTCATCAATGGAGCCAAATACTGCAGAGGTGTCTATGAATCTCCTGACGTCCCCATTCTCTCTCGAGACAGATAGCTGATCCTCGCCGCGCGACAGTTTCCCTCTTACTGAACATGCAACGACACACTTCGCGATCACGAATTCCTCTTTGCAGTCAATATGCTCCAGCTTCGATACAGCAGTCTCGAGATCATCTCTCAGCTTCCTCTCCCTGGCAGAAGATATCGCTTTCAGCCTAATCTTCACCTGTTCTGGAGCTTCAAGAGTCCTGATACTAGCGCGGAAGACTCTCTTAAACAACCTCCTTTTCTCAAGGCGACTGAATAACTCCGAACACAATCCTTGCCTCTTGTCCGAGACGATTGCATCAACAACCCTCGCATCATCCCACCTTAGATAATTCCCTACGAATTCGGGAGAATCTTCGTAGTGATATATCGTCTCCAAAAATCCCACTCCCTCACGCAGCCCCAATTCGATACCTCTTGCGATCATCGAATCCGTGATCGACCTTACCTTATGGGTATAAACCTGAGTTGTCATGAAATATCTGGCCAAGATGAACTGTTCGAGAGAGTTGACACCCTTGTCCTGCACAGCCAAGTAATGATCACCTCTTTCAGGATGTGTCCTCAGAGTGCTTATTATTCGATCAATATCGAAGACTCCGAACTTCACTCCGCAGAAATGGCTATCGCGAAGAAGATAGTCCATCGTATCAGCGTCGAATGCGCCCGAGATGATCTCTCGCATAACAGAGAGATGACTATCTTCGCCTTTAAGCAGGGCAATAACATCCTTGATGTCATTTTGGCTCATGATCCGATTTAGATCCGGATCATGCCGCAAAATGCTGGCCGAGATGTGCTCATGAGCTGGCCGAGGTGACGCAGGTAATCCTGAATCATCAATTAGCCCAAATACGTCATCAGAGACGTGCGAAAATGGCCCGTGGCCGATATCATGGAGAAGAGCCGCGAAGCTCACTATTCGCCTATTGCGTCTATTGCTTTCGCCTGGCAAGAGAGCCTCCGCCATGCGAGATGCGATATGATAAACACCCAAGGAGTGCTCGAATCGCGTGTGCATGTCGCCTGGATAGACCAGGTATGCCATTGCTAGCTGCTTGATGCCCCGCAGTCGCTGGAAGATCGGCAAATCAACTATCTGCCGCTCATCCGGATATACGGATATAAATCCATGAACGGGGTCTCGAATCTCCACAGCAGCGCACCTCAGGGGATTGACGTTTGGCAGACAGGATCATACTCGGCCGCGCCACCATTCGTCAAGATGTTGGGGGACATTCAGAGTCCAACACAACAAGTTGAGCGCAGATTCTGCCTATATATCCCTATTTCTTTCAGAATCTTGACGGAGGTCTCAACATCACCGGAATGCAGAAGCGATATGAGTGAGGCGGCGCTCCCAATCTACCGCTCATCATCCTGGAAGTGAATTCGCTTAGCCCAACATCTCCCGCAGCGCATCGACCAATCGCTCTACATCGGTCTCATCGACGTCGAAGTGGGTGACGAAGCGGATTAGGCCGTGTCCGAGCGGGATGCAGAGGATCCCCTGCTCCTCGAGCCGCTCGGCGACCTCTTCCGCGGATGGGGCGGGTGGATCGAACCTGGCGAAGACTATGTTCGTGTCTATCACGTCCGGGACTAGCGTCAGGCCTGGTAGGTCGGCTATGCCCTCCGCGAGGGCCTTTGCGTTCTCGTTGTCTATGCGGAGCCGCCCAGTCATCTCCTCGAGCGCGATTATCGCGGGCGCGGCGATGACGCCCACTTGCCGCATGCCGCCGCCGAGGACTTTTCGGACGCGATGTGCCTTCTCAATGAAGTCCTCGCTACCGACTACCATTGAGCCGATGGGCGCTCCTAGTCCCTTCGAAAGGCAGAACATCACGCTATCTGCGAGCGATGCGTATTCGGCCGGCGAGACGCCGGTGGCTGCCGAGGCGTTGAAGATGCGAGCACCGTCGAGGTGGATAGGGATGCGCCTTTCGAGCGAAAATTCTCTCAGCTCGCGGAGATAATCGATCGGCAGCACGCGACCACCGTGCATATTATGCGTGTTCTCGATGCAGATCAGGGATGTTATCGCGCAGTGCACATCTAATGGATCCCTGAGCGATGCCTCGATCTGATCGAGCGGCATCACGCCGTCCGGAGTCTCGATTGTGCAGACCTGGACGCCAGAGATCAGGGCAGGACCTGCCGCCTCGTAGAGGTAGATGTGCGACCTTTTTTCAACGATGATCTCATCGCCGGGGTCGGTCCAGACGTTGATTGCGACCTCGTTCCCCATCGTGCCCGACGGCACGAATAAAGCGGCCTCCATCCCAAGTATCAGCGCAGCCTTCCGCTCCAGCTCCTGGACGGTCGGGTCGTCGGAGAAGACGTCATCACCTACGACGGCGTCCATCATCGCCTGCCGCATCCGCGGCGTCGGACGTGTTACCGTGTCGCTCCGGAAGTCGAATATTCGCTCAGCCCCATCGCCGAGATTCTGGCTCATTGTGATTCCTCATTTTCAGCGGATTTTGAGAAACCAAAATGGCCGATTCTCTCGCCGATGGCGAAGTAGCCGCGATTGTAATACATCAGGAATGGGGCCTTCTCGAGGCTGAGACGACCCATATCATCGACAAGGCTCTCATCGGCGTGGATCGCCAATACTTCGCCGATAAACAGGTTGTGCGTCGGAAGCTCCACAACCTCTAACACCCTGCACTCGAGGTTGATGGGAAACTCCTTTATAAGCGGCGAATTCACCTGCGTAGCAGGGGCCTTCGTGAGACCGGCGAGGTCGAATTTGTCGAGGTTGCGGCCGGATACGACACCAGCCAAATCAACCTTCTCGACCTGCTCTGCTAACGGCACATTCACCACGAATTCCCCTGGCCCCTTGATTAGTGCGTGCGAGAACCTGTTGGGTTTGAAAGACACGGCGAGCATTGGCGGCTTGGCGTTCACCATCCCGCAGAAAGCGATCGCTGCCATATTCCCACCGTGTTTTGGCTCATAGCAAGAGACGACTACGCAGCTCATAGGCAGCGCCATAGTCGTCGGTTCTATCTCAACCTTCCCCATGAAAATCTCCTTTATTCAAATTTCGATTTAGACGGAATCAGACTAATCGCAATCATAATGCCAAATGCGAGGCTTTTGTTAAACAGCTTCGTGGGCCGGCCGGATTCATTCGGGGGTCCGATGCGAGCGACTCTAATACCCCGAATGACCCTTGCATCCCCTCCACATCGCCCCTATAATCGCTTAAGACGATTTCCGGAGCATCTTGGCGACGTTTGGCATTTCCGTGGTCAGGAGGCCAGACAATTCGCGGACCCGATTCCGAAAAAACTGGAGGGAGACCGATGAGAAGACCGGCCACTATTTTCGCCCTGTCAATCGCTCTCATTGCGTCATGTTGCATGGCAGCACCGGTCGATTACTACGTCGATGCCGAAATCGGTCTCGATGCCAATGATGGCTCCGAGTCTTCCCCCTGGCAGACGATCACTCACGCACTGGACTCTGTCGAGGGCTCCGAAGCTACTCCCGTGACAATCCACGTCGCGGCAGGCACATACAG
>JAFGIT010000250.1 GCA_016929465.1 Candidatus Coatesiibacteriota bacterium
CCTGTCGATGAAAAGACTGCTGAATAGCTTCGATGGATCAACGCCTATGACCGAGCATAAAAGAGAATCGAATCTGCGAGACTCGTCAAGCTTCACGATCTTCCGGAGCCGCTTATTCTGGATCGCCGCCTCCAGCAACTGGGCGTTCTCGGTCTTGAGCCGCGATATGCTTTTCTTGAGTTTCGCGTTTTCCTTGTTCGTGCTGACGAGTGAGAAGTACGTCTCGAATATGTTGCTCGCGAATTCGTATGCGCTCGTGCAGGCCCGCTGAAGAGGTCCAAATGCCGTCATGACGGCTCTCTCTATTATCAGCGTTTGCTCCGGATTGCGTATATCGAGGGAGATCATATATGCCGACAGCGCGATGTACGCGATCAGCAGGGTCAGGGTCTTATGTCTCCTGAGCAGTGCTGGCATATCAGCCTCCGGACGCTGGATTATCTGGACATCGAGGAGACTTTTCGCAGAAGGTCGAGGTCATTGAGCATGCGCCCGGCCCCAAGCGCGACAGATGTAAGCGGATCCTCACTGATGCTAATGGGTAATCCAGTCTCATCCTTCAATCGAAGGTCGAGGTTTCGGAGTAGCGAGCCGCCTCCTGAGATTGTGAGACCTCGTTCGGCGATATCGCCAGAAAGCTCCGGCGGGGTCTTCTCGAGAGCCTGCCTTATCAGGTGAACGATCGAGTCGACCGCGTCCTTGAGAGCTTCCCTGATCTCATCATCTATGACTGTTATCCGCTTCGGGACGCCACGTATGATATCTCGCCCCTGTATCTCAACTGAGAGCGGCTTCTGCAGCGGGTAAGCGGAGCCGACCTGTATCTTGACGTATTCGGCCATGCGCTGACCGATCAAAAGGTTGTGTTTCTTTTTGACGTATTGCTGAATGCAATCGTCCATTTTGTCGCCGCCAAGCCGGAGCGACTGTTTGAAGACCATCCCGGCAAGTGAGATGACCGCGACCTCTGTCGTTCCACCTCCGATATCGACGATCATGCTTCCCATCGGCTCGTCGATCGGGAGTCCGGCGCCGATTGCGGCGGCCATAGGCTCCTCAACGAGATACACTTCAGCCGCGCCAGCCTTGGTCGCGGATTCGATGACCGCCTTTCTCTCCACCTGGGTTATGCCGGAGGGAACCGCGACGATGATCCTCGGCCTTATGAACGGTCTGGAGATCACTCCTCCACCGTGAACCTTGCTGATGAAGTGCCTGAGCATCTTCTCGGTTACATCGAAATCAGATATTACTCCGTCCTGCAAGGGTCTTATCGCCTGGATGTTCTCAGGCGTCCTGCCCACCATACGCCGCGCCTCCTTGCCGACCGCGAGCACCTTCTTGGTGTCTATCTGGATCGCAACTATCGACGGCTCGCTGAGTACTATCCCGCGATTCTTCATGTATATAAGACTATTGGCCGTGCCAAGGTCCACCGCCAGGTCATTCGAAAAGAAAGAAAAAAGCCATTGAAACATCTAATTTACCTCCGCGCCCTGCCCGTTTGACCGAGCGGGAGCATAAGTGCTAAAATCCAATATTAATCCCGCACAATCACATCATCTAAACTAAGCATGGGCATGGATTGTGTCAAGATAATTGGGGCGCATCGATGCCCGTAATGTGCTGTAATTGCTTAAATTGTGTAGTTGCAGGATATATGAGAGCTTCGGATGGCGGTAGCATTATCGTCCCGACTGATTGCTACTTGGGCAAGGCTGGCTGTTCAGCCACTGGGAAGGTGCTTGCGCATACTCATTCAATCTTGTGTTCAATCTGATAATGTGACTTGAGGTCTTAGCGTTTAATCATGGATACATTTCGAGCTGCTCTATTTGGTGTCGTTCAGGGACTCACCGAGTTCCTGCCCATCAGTTCTTCCGGGCATCTGGCGGTGTTTCACAGAATCTGCCGTGCGGAATCAGAGGCGATGGTCCCGCTTGGAGTCGTTGCACACATGGGGACCCTGTTTGCCGTCCTGATCTTCTTCAGAAAGGAGCTGCTGATGTTCACAAAGGCCCTCGCGCCAACCAAGCTCGGGAGTGCCTTTCGGAATCCATCGACTCTGTTTGTTTCGATGCCCGAGGATCCGAACAAAGGGATTCTCTTTGGGCAGAGAGTCCTCGCGATGATCATAATCGGCTCGATCCCTGCTGGGATCGTCGGAATCTTGCTGAAGGACTGGATAGAGCAGGCTTTCTCGAGCATCAGCATCGTGGGCCTGATGTTTCTCGTAACCGCGGTGCTGCTTTTCTTGACAAAGTTGCCGAAGGCGGGAGAAAAGACAGTCTGGCATTTCTGGCTCTACGGGGCTCTGATTATCGGAACAGCACAGGCGGTCGCGATAATGCCCGGCATCTCGAGATCTGGAGCGACTATCGCAACAGCTGTTCTGCTCGGATTCCAGAGGGAGTTCGCGGCTCGCTTCTCGTTCCTCCTATCGATACCTGCCATAACAGGGGCTTTCCTCCTGGAGATCGGGGAAATCTCGCATCTGATGGGCACTCGCGGCTTCGCAGAGCTGGCGCTTGTGTTCGTTTTCTCTTTTGTGGTCGGCTATCTATCGATTGCCTTCCTCTTGAGGATAGTCAGGAAGATCCACCTGTTCGGCTTCTACTGCATCATTGCGAGCGTGGTGACGTTCTTGATCGTGGCTCGCTGAATGGACGTGTAGCTCTCGCTCAGTTCAGTCCCTGGCTTAATTCCTGAAGTGTCTTCTTCAGCATCGAAGCGGTCTCACGATTTATGTTAGGCCTCGCCGCGATTTTTGGGAAGTCGTGTTTCAGGAGAAGCTCCATCTCAGTCCTGCTGAATTCCTCCTGCTTCAGTATTATCTCGAATGACTTGAGTGCAATCTGCTCTGAGAGCGCGAGCTCGAGACACCTGAGTGCGTTGAAGTATCCGTGAACGTTGCTGACCCCATCGCAGAATAGAGCGATTGCCTTTTCTGTCTTCCCCGGCTGTGAGAGCAACTCGTCGAGGTCCTTCAAGGAGATGAGTGCCCGTACGAGGTCCCCAAGGACCTTCTTGCACAGCCCTGCACCGCCAAAGAAATTCGCAGTCAGGAATGTGGTGAAATCTGTTTCGACCGAGAATTTCAGGCGTGACAGGACACCCGAAAAATACCTGATTCTCTGACCGAATGTCTGCGCAATCAGCGCCTGGAACGGCTCGAAGTACGAAAGCGATATGAAGCTCCGTCTTCTGCCTGACCTCATGCTGATTCTGCTTCTCAGGCGTGCCTTGTGAAGCCCCAGCTCCAGCTGAGTGTCGATCATGTCCAGGTATTTGACCACATTCAGCGTCTCCGCACCCTCGCCCTTGATTCCCTCTTTATATGGCCTCAGCAGTGCGCTCAGCACCGGCTCGTTGAGAGCCAGCGCGCGGTTGTCCGCAACATCTTCGGACCTGAGCTGCTGATCGAGGTCAACCAGATTAAGTATGTTGTTATTCCCCAGGGCAAACGTCGTCGAGGCGCCCATCTCCCTAGCACGCCCAAAGAAAGCATCCTCGCCCTTCTGATGGACATAGCGCACAACCTCGTTGAGACTCCTCAACTTGGAGACCAGCGTATCGTCCCTCGGATTCTGAAGTGACCGCGAGACATCAGGCCTTATATCGGTTAAATGTCCTAACGCCCTCTTGTGCTGCGAGAAGAACATCACATCATCGCAGAGGTCGTACAGCAGCACCCTCTTCAGGAACCAGAAATGTGTGATAAATCGGTCCTTGATGCTGCCCAGGGTTGACCTGATGTCCGATGTGTCGATTTGTGAAATCATTCCGTATGAATCGATCAGCGCGTCGATCGTTGACATACATGACACCAGGCGAAGGCTCAACTTGTTACAGACACCTTGTATGTTGTGTTTCTTCATGCAGCGGTGAGTGATGTTCTCTGTGCTGAACGGCTCGTTGCCTCTGACGACCACCTGCGTCATTTTCGAGAACATCTTGCCGAGCTCGTTGAGGCTTTTTACCGCCTTCTTGTTGGCTTCCATGAAACGGCCATATTCTTTGACGAGCCGTCTCAATTCCTCTGCTCTTGTCATGGCCATGCTATGACCTCGCCTTCCGTACCTTGGCGGCTATGAGCTTCGCAACAGGAACCATGATCGGCGGGCAGCATATTTCTGTAATACCGAGGTCAAGCAATCGATGCAGGCTATATTCATTCGAGCAATGTGTGCCCGCAACCAGGATTCTCATGTCCGGATTCACTCGCTTGGCCGCCTCCACAGCGTGTCGCACGAGACGCTCAGTGCTCAACTGAATGACCCTGAAGGGGTCGCCATAGAACCACCCTCGGTCAACATACTTGCCCAGGAAGGCCTCGGCGTCCTCTCTTACAATGTGATGCGTCGAGGTTGTCAGCTTGTCGGAACGTATTACTACGAGATTAGTGTGACATGCGATCTTGTCCATTTCAAAGGCAATGCCGCTGATCTCGATCTCCGGGGCAATCACGTAATCCAATGCGGATAGCCCACATTCTGCAGCTACTCTGTCCGCCAGCTTTCGGACATATAAGAGCTCGCCCACGACGCTGATGAAGGGGACAAGTACATCCACCTTCATCATCTTGCCTTCCTTCTGTATCTTCTTCATTGCAGAGAAGAGCGCGCCGAGCTCGACCTCGTATATTTGCGGCAAAGTTGTGGCAAGTCGCACACCTCTGCGCCCCAGGATCGGATTGTAGTCCTCCAGATGTCTTTTCATCGTCCTGATCTCTCGGACCATTTTTTCGACTCGTCTCCGATCTAGCGGGGCGCATGAGTCGGCATCAGGTCCTTCGTTCGTGCGAATCAGATATTCGGCGAGGCTGAGCAGGTCAGGACGGTCTTTCGGCAAATACTCATACATCGTGTGCTTACAGAGCCGTATCGCGATGTAATTTTCGTCGATGGTCTGGAAGATGCGGATGAAGTCCTTCTCTAAAAGGGCGCGGAGTGTCGCCAGAGCCTTATGCTCGTTCCCCGTCCCGGCCTTCAACACATAGTCACAGAGCGCGAAGTTGATCCGCTTCTTGAAGAACAGGACGTCCGTGCGGAAGTTCGCCACCCCGTCTGCCCCGAGCCTCTTTGCAGTGGCGTATGTCTTGTTGTCCTCCGCCTGGGCATAGACCTTGATGTCGCTGTAGTCCTTGACCATATCGCAGAAACGCTGGGTGACGGGGTCCTCCACGCCTGTGACTCGCACGTCGATACGGTCCTCATAAATGAGTCCTCTCTGAGCATCGATTGAGACGATATCGCCTTCCCGAAGCACGCCTGGACGTATTCCGTTGGCCTTATATCTAATCGTGCCTTCAGACGGATTGATGACTACCGATGCCTTTACAATGCTCGGGCGGCCCAGGTATCGCGCGTTGAGCGTCGCGTGAGAGAGCACGTTCTTCTGAGAGGAGATGATGCCGTCAACCACCTCCAGAGTCGGGATGTGAGATAGCTGCAGCTTGTCGCAACAGAAGATGACGGGCTCGTTCGCGCATCTGTACTTTCTCACCTTGTTGACGTCAAAGCAGATTCTCCCGCTGGCATAGCCGGGGACCAGGGGGCTGCCCTGGCCGATGACTCTCAGAGCACCCGACGACCCATAGGTTACAGTGGCCGATAGAGTCTGCTCGAGCTGCCTCGGATCCGTCCTCGCAATCACGTCCGCCTCAGAGGCGATACCCTCCTCGATCATGTCCAGCTGGGCGAGTAGAAATGCGGACGGCGCCATCTTGGCTGGCCGTGCCTGCAGGAGATATAGCCTGCCTGACTCCAGCGTGAATTCGATGTCCTGGACGTATCCTGAATCGGTCTCGAGCCGACCCGCAAATTCGGTGAGCTGCTCGCAGACACCCGGGTGTGAGGATTCAAGGTCTTTGATGGACGATTCCTCACCGAGGTCACGGACAACGTCGTCCCCCTGGGACTGAACGATAATCTGCCCGAATAGGCGTCTTGAGCCTGCTATATTGACCGATTTGCCTGTTGAAGGATTTCTGCTAAAGACAACGCCGCTGCCTGACTCTCTGTCCAGGTTGCCGAACACCATGCGCTGAATCGTCACCGCGGTCTTGACGGACTCCCGAATGTAATTTGTTCTCATGAATTGCTTCACCTGGGGCGTCTTTGCGGAGAGTATCACGGCCATGACGCATATTCTCAGCGTCTCCCAGTGGTCGTCCGGCACTCGCTTAATCACGGGTTCCTGCCCTGTCTTCGACGGCTTTCGCCCTATGGAAAGTATGTCCTGCCCCTTTAGAAGGGCACCAAATCGCATCCGATCTATCCCGAGAACTGCGCTGCCATAGCCTTCGATGAATCTGCGATAGCAGTCCATAAGAAGATTCCATCGTTCGTCGGCTCGATCGAGTCTCTCCAGCATACTCCCAGTGACCCCGACGTTACAGACCGTCTCCATGAGCCCGGGCAGAGATATAGTCCCGCCCGAGCGGACCGAGACGTGAAGCGGATTATCTATATTCCCGAACTCCTTCCCGGTTCTTTCCTCGAGCCAGTGAATTCCATCACATATCTGACCCCAGAGCTCGTCCGGCAGGACGAGCTTCTCGACCACCTCATCCTGGTCTGTTTCACCTCGCTCAAAGGAGGAAATAAGGTCGGCGTTTATATTGTTGAGATTCTCCGTTACCAGTGTTGGGATTATGAATCCCTGAGGGCAAGGCATTTCCAGCTCGCACATGCGGACCAGGCCGGCGCCTTTCGCACCGAGGATCGCTGTGCGGGCCGCCTCATCCCAATATCGCACGTCCTGAGGCATACCCGGATAGAATCTCACAATCTCGGAAGACAGCATTTCACCCCTCGAGTTAATAACGATACAGACTCAAACGCGTACAATAGTCCATTAGGCTCGGAAAAAAAACTCTCGACTCAAGAATCAAAGCAGAGAAGATGTGTTTGGTCAACCTCGGCGGCTTCAAAATACTGGCGCCTGCGAATTGGGATGCCCTCGTAAGGCATCTCCATAAACCCCTTCATAGAGGGAATTCATCATTGACGTAGGGCGATCAAAGCATTCCGGCTATCACCAAATTGGCGCTTGACCTTGGAATCAGTCTCTGTTAAACCGCTGTGCCATGGATCCGGTTTCACATCTCGCTTGGGGAATTGTCACGGCAAATATTCTGCCAGAGCCCGATGCGCTGCTGCCACGGCTTGCGATAGCCGGCACAGCTGCGGTTGCGCCCGACTTCGACTTCGTGACCAAGTTCCTCAAGAACATTTACTTCCTGAAATACCATCACAGCGTGACACATTCATTTGTGGGCGTTTCGGTCATGGGAGTTGCGATCGCGGCCGTCGCTCGCCTTGTCTTCCCGTCAGTTAGTTTCGTGGAGGCCCTTCTCGTTGCACTCGTCGCGGGAGCAAGCCATTCACTCCTCGACCTGATCATGCACGGCACAGGGGCGATGGTTCTCTGGCCATTCTCGAAGCGGATGTTCACCGCAAGTCTGCTATTAGGGCTCAATCCGACGACGACCCACGCTAGATGCCACGAAAAGTCTCTGATGGTGTGCATGGTGTGTCAGATGCACAGCGCGTTTAGGTCGCGAATGACGTGGCTCGGCATAATCGCGGCGGCTGTTTCGACTTTTTCAGGGGCACTGAGAATTCCATTTGCGGTCGCTGGGACGATTGCCGGCATCGGATATATTATTGTGACCTACATTCAGAAGCGGAAGGCGAGATCAATCGCCCTCAAGTCCGCCCCGAGCGGCGCTCCTCCAAAGGCATTCCCGGCTGGATTCTCTCCTCATAAATGGCTTGCCGTAACGGAGCATTCTTCTGGTCCAGTCCTACAGTGGGTGGACACTCGGGAGAAGGACCCAACCGAGAGCCGGGAACTCCCCGTGCCGATGTCAACAGAAGCAATCGAGGCATCGAGATCAACGAGGACCGTGAAGGAGTTTCTCTCCGCCTGCGTCATCCCCTGGGTATTTGAGCTGCGAGATCCTGAAAAAGTCCGTGTACAATGGCAGGACTTGAGCTACGCGCTGAGCGCGTCCATGGATCTATATGCAGCGCGAGTAACGATGTCACCTGACCTCTCAGTGCTCGACGAGGATTTCCGCGAGCGATGGCAGGATGTGTGGCCTCCCCCCGAAAGCAAATAGAAGCGCGGGCTATAGGAGGCCGTGCCATAGGTCGGATTTTGCGTCGCGTAGGGGCGGTGGCTTGTCCCCGCCCATCTATATCTTCGGGCAGGCACAAGGAGGCTGTAACATAAGTCCGGAGTCATGTTGCCTGTCTTGATTTTGGTTGGCAATTTTCAGCCAATCGGTCGTTATTTTGCTATTC
>JAFGIT010000251.1 GCA_016929465.1 Candidatus Coatesiibacteriota bacterium
CATTCGTGTGAATGTGCACAGGAATCCTATCAGGGCATATATGCCACAGCCTCTCCCAGCCGGTCCTTTATCCCCTCAGGGCAGCGGATAGTGAAATCCCATATCGACTATTCCCGTATCAGGTGTCCCGCCCGCCTGGGTCGTCATCCCCGACAATCCAGCCTCCTCTGCAGTTCGGCTCCCGGCGTCGATGCAGGGGCTGTCTGGGCATAGGTAATATTCCCCGAGAGGCCCTGCCGCGAAAAGAGGATCGACATGGATGTTTGCCTCACCCTCAACCGGGTCGTCGATGCAACAGAAAGAAGCAATGCAATTGTGGAGTTCATCACCGTTGTTCCAGATTATGGAGTCCATGATGTATCCACCAGTGTTTGAGAATATAGCTCCACCCCGGCTGCCTGTAGCGTTGCCGACAATTGTGTTATTGAACACCCAGGCCGAACTATGGAACCAGATCCCTCCACCATCACCAGCTGCAGTATTGTCGGCGATGATGTTGTTCGAGATTTCGTCTGCCCATTCGCAGTCGATTCCTCCACCGTCACTTGACGCCCTGTTACTGATGATCTGGTTATTCACTATGTACATATCACCGTTCCATATGACGGATAATCCGCCGCCGTATTCGGCTTCGTTCTCCTTGATTAAATTGTTCTCGATTGTTGCGGTACAAGACCAGCCGAATACCCCCCCTCCGTAGCCATAGCGAGTCGAGTTATCTGTGATCGAATTGCCCGATAGATATACATAAGCCATATAGGAGCCTACCCCTCCTCCGCCGCCAGCGGCTGAATTGCCTCGGATCGTATTGCCCAGTATGCTCCCGGTTCCCAACTCGCACTGGACACCGCCGCCGTAGGTATAGGCTGAGTTCCCCTCAATCGTGTTATTCTCGATTACCGGATACTTGCTGGAGTTGCCGCAGTAGATACCGCCCCCACCAAAGGCGCCGTATGCGTAATTGTCGGAGATGAGATTTCCCGAGATAGTTATCTCACAACCATCGCAGCAGATACCACCACCGGCGCGCGCGGAATTTCCAGAGATAATATTGCCCTTAATTACTGGCGGCTCCACTTGCATAAACAGAGGGCCTTTGATGGATATTCCCCCTCCTCCAGCGTCCGTTTCACCTCCTGTTATATAGAAGCCTTCTATTGACCAATGCACAATCTCATAGCACTGGATAACCCGGACACCGAGGTTCCCCGCATCCAGCGTTGTGGCATGAGCCCCCTCGCCAACAAGCGAGATCCCGCTTCTCATATTCAGCGGAAATGTCTCCCCGTTAGTCGAAGTCGAGTAGGTGCCCCGGGCCACATTCAGAGTGGCGGACGTGACCTCTGGTATTGCACTCAGGGCGTGCGTGATCGTCCGCCATGGAGCGGACGCAGAGCCATCGTTGGCGTTGTCTCCGAGCTCAGCATTGACGTAGAATTCGAGAGAGACCTGTTCGAATTCAAACGAAACTGCACTTATCCCGGACAAAAACTCCAAGGTGTCGGGCTCCGTTAGTCCCGCTAGAAAAATATATTCCCCTGGTCCATCAATCGGGGGCGTATCGCACGGCAAATCAAACCAGAAAAAGGACGTCCGGGCCATCTCAAATCCACCGGGCAGATAGATGCCATGAATCCAGGGCTGGGTTGCCTCGCCCCACCCTTGATCCCCGATTGTGAACAAACCACCATTAGGCCTCAGAAGACCAATATAGACATCAACCTGCATCCCTTCTGCGTCATTGCTTCCGGAGAGGCTGACCTCAATTGTATCCCCCGCTTGATAGGTATCGCTATCCGTATAGATTGATATATATGCCGCAGCTGCCGAGACGCCGGGCAATGCAAGGGCCATCAAGACGGCGATGATCGCCACTGCGATGATGAGCTGTTTCATCACTCCTCCACGTAAGCCGTTAATCAAATTATCATTATAATAAAATGCTTCTTAATTGGGCATACATTCTATCACATTTTTCATCCATGAAGTCTATGAAATGCTATTAGAGGGGCTTCAAGCAAAAAGCAGCAGGGAAAAGAAGCATCGCCCAATAGGCCATCATGCAAATCTGTGAAATCTGTGTAATCTGCGGACATATCCTCGGACAGGCTGAAAGCCCGTCCTACACCGTGCCCAACAGTCTTTGCTGGGAACTCAATCGCCGATCCTCTCATTGACTGAGTCGAGGACTTCCTGATAGATTCGAGACGAATCTTGGCTATATAAGGAGCGATTCGTTTGTCTGAGAGGAAGAGCGGGGAAGACATCACACGGGCGGCGTCCGTCGTCGGGATCGGGACGCTGTTCAGCAGGATTCTCGGCCTATTCCGGGACGTCTTAATCACCAGCCTGTTTCCCGCGGGGACCTCGCTGGATGCCTTCGTCGTAGCATTCAGGATACCGAACCTCCTCCGGCGTCTATTCGGAGAAGGTGCTTTGAACGCCGCGTTCATCCCGGTCTTCTCCGAGTATTTGACTACGAAGTCGAGACGCGAGGCATTCGACCTGGCAAGGATAGTGATGACGGCTCTCGTCCTCATCCTGGCCGTTATATCGGCGATCGGGATGGTATTCGCGCCGCAGTTTTTGAAGATACAGGTCCCCGGCTGGTCCGATGGGCAGGAGATGGACAAGATGGCTCTGACCGCGAATCTCCTGCGCCTGATGTTCCCCTATGTCATTCTCATCTGTCTTACGGCCCTGTCCGCGGCCATGCTCAATACTCTGAAGCATTTCGCGTCCGGCGCGTTCTACCCGGTCCTGCTCAATGTATCGATCATCGGGTCTGCGCTCATTTTGGGTGGCCAATTCGATGAGCCGGTCATGGCGCTCGCCGTCGGAGTGCTGATTGGCGGCGTTCTGCAGCTGCTTCTCCAACTGCCGCCGCTCATCAAAAGGCGCTTCTACTACAGGCCAATGCTCCAACCAAGGCACCCCGGGCTAAGGCGGATAGTGCTCTTGATGCTGCCATCGATGATTGCCTTTGGGGTCGTCGAGATAAATGCCTACGTCGATATGCTGCTCGCCTCATTCCTCGCGCCGGGGAGCAACTCGTACCTGTTCTTCGCCAACCGGCTCGTTCAGCTCCCGCTCGCGCTTTTCGGCATCGCGGTCGCAACGCCCATTCTGCCCAAGCTCTCGAAGCTCGCCGCAAAGGGCGAAACAGCCGATTTCAGGGCTACGTTTGGGCTCGGGATGCGTCTGATAGTCTTCTTCACCTTGCCTTCGTCGGCAGGGCTCATACTTCTCAGGAGGCCGATTGTGAATCTCCTCTATGAGAGAGGGGCCTTCACGAGAGAATCGACCGATGCGGTCGCCTTTGCGCTCCTCTTCTACGCCGTCGGTGTTTTCGCTTTTGCGGCGGTCAAGATAGCAGCCACTGCCTTTTACGCCAGGAAGGACACAAAGACGCCAGTGATAGTCGCGGCGGTCGCCCTGCTCTCGAACGTCGTGCTGAATATCATCCTGATGCAGTTCCTCGCCCACGGCGGACTCGCACTCGCCTCCTCGATATCATCGTTCATCAACCTGGTCCTTCTCCTTCTGTATGCCGCAAAGAAAAGGATCGTCACCCTCGATCGAGAGGAGACCACGCCCATCCTGAAATCGGTGGCGGCAGCGGTCGTGATGACGCTTACCTGTTGGGCGCTGCTGCATCTCGTTGGTTACGATTACGGGGCTTCCCTGGGCTTCCGGATTCTCCAGCTCTCTGGCATAGTGGTCGGCTCGATTGCTGTTTTCATTTTTGTCAGCAAACTAATTCGATGTGAGGAGCTCGGTCTCTTCATCTCATCCTTTACACGAAGGCGTGGCGGAAGGCGTGGATAGAGTCTTTCAGCCACGAATGAACACTGATGACCACGAATGCGAGAAGAGCCTGGAGGCGGAAATGACTGGCAGAGCCGCTGAAATTTTATCGAGCAGATTCAAGGGCTGCTCTGTGGACATATTCGACATCCCACTCTGCACGGTCCTCGTCTCATCGAGGGAAGGTCTGCTCACGGACGTGATCCTTGCATCCGATCCGAGCAATCGAGCGCTCTACCTGGAGATGGAGAGCATCCTGTCCCGCTCGCCGGACCGGCCGAGGCCCCATCCCGTCGTCGGAGAGGTCAAAAAGCACCTGCTCGGGCAGGGCATCCCGGACTATTCCTGTGCGGTCCTGGATCCAGCCCTCGGCACCGAGTTCAGGCGCCGTGCCTGGGCGGCCGCCAGGACAGTCCCTTTTGGCGAGACCAGGTCCTACAAATGGCTTGCGGAGCAATCCGGCAGCCCGAAAGCATTCCGCGCCGCCGGTGCTGCGATGTGCCACAACCGCTTCGGCCTAATCGTCCCGTGCCACCGCATCATCGCATCCGACGGCACGCTCGGCGGCTTCGGCGGCAAGAGCCGCGACCTGGCCTTCAAGAGAGTGCTTCTCGATATTGAGATAGCGAGTATCCAGCGCGAGTTGCGGCTTTGATCTCACCTGTGGCATCCTTTGCGAAGTTAGGATGGTGTTGTTCTACGGAAATCGGGGCGGCTTAATGTCTAAATTGCAGGCTTTGAGAGACCTTCGGGCGAAGGTGAAGTATCTCGGCGCAGAGAGGCTGCTGGGCTTTTTGTCCAGGATGGGGATTCGCGGCAAGAGTGAGCTCTTTCTGCCCCAGTTGATCGATAGACCCGAGGCGAACAGAGTCCTGGTCCTCGCGCCGCATGCAGACGATGACGTGATAGGGTGCGGAGGCACGCTCTGCAAGCACGTTGAGGCAGATGACCAGGTGATGGTCGCCTACATGACCGATGGCTCGAGGGGCAGCACCGAACTCAGGGAGAGTTTGAACCTCGTCGCAACGAGAAAGTCGGAAGCTCAGAACGCCGCGGCAGTATTGGGCATCAAGAACCTCAGGTTCCTCGGCTTTCAGGACCAGAAGCTTTCCTATTATCTCGAGGATTGCTCGGCTGTCTTAGCGGACATACTGATCGATTATGAGCCTGATCTCATCTACCTGCCCTTCCCGCTTGACTACAATCCGGACCATGCCGCGGCAGCGCGGATCGCGGTGCGGGCGTTCGAGCGAATAGACTACCTCTGCAGGATTATGGCATACGAGATTGCCCCGCCAATTATGCCGAACAGGATCGTCGATATTTCGAAGGAGGCCGAGCAAAAGAAGAAGGCGCTGCGTTGTCACAAGAGCCAGATGGCCCAGAACGATTACGTAAATGTGATGATCGAGGGACTGAATCGATATCGCACCCACGGCCTTTTGAAGGGCAAAGGCTACGCGGAGGCGTTCTTCGAATGCGATGGCGACTACCTGGCGTTTCTCATAAAGCGGCTTAATGAATTCTAGAGGATATCCAAAGCTTCGAGACAGGTCGATTGATTTCAAACGTAAAAGGAGATAAGGATGACGGTGACATTGAAATATGAACTGATCGGCGACGACATGCAGGCAGTGGTGCTCGACCTGACGAGGGGACAGCTCGTAAAGGCCGAGGCCGGCGCGATGATGTATATGACGTCGGGCATCGAGATGGATACCAAGATGGAGGGCGGCATTTTCGGTGGGATCAAACGCAAAATAGCAGGCGAAAGCCTCTTCATGGTCACGTTCGGATGCCGCGATGCGACCGGAACAGTGGCATTC
>JAFGIT010000252.1 GCA_016929465.1 Candidatus Coatesiibacteriota bacterium
AAGAAGGCCACGTCAGAACCGATCCTGCCGGCGATACGCCAGAGGTCAGCATCGCTGATCTTGAGTGCGTAATTATGGACCAAAGCCAGAATCACCGTGCCCGAGTTGCTGCTGCCTCCGCCAAGCCCGCCTCCTATCGGGATATGCTTGTTGATAGTGATCTGCAGACCTTTGTCAAAACTAGTCTTCTCCCGCAGTAATTGGACCGCGAACCAAACCAGGTTCTTCTCATCGACGGGGCAGGCCATCTTGTCGGTATGGAGCTCGATGTGATTCGACGCGGGGTGTTCTTCGATTATGATCTCGTCGCAGAGGTCGATCGTCTGCATGACTGAACGAATCTCATGGAATCCATCAGGTCTCTTTCCCAGGACTTCCAGGACCAGGTTCAGCTTCGCAGGAGATTCGATCTTCAGCATCGGCGGAGGAGAAAAGCGACCGTGGCCCTCAGGGCCCAATCCTGAAGAACGCGGGATCCAATTTTGCGTTTATATCGGGGTCGGAGAAGATGATGCGCAATGATTCACCTCGATCGGGGATGTTTATCGTGACGATGCGAGGTATCCAACAGCGCACTTCGTCCTGTGCGACCTTCTCCCTGACATCCGCGTATAATATCTCTATAGAAGGCTCCCCGTCGGCCGATGGCCCGAAGAATACTTTCTCGATTACCGGGTGTCCCGATTGCTCCCTGGTCCAGACGGTCAAGAGACGCTCGTCCTGTAGCTCCAGCCTCGTCCTGCCGCGCGGTTCGCGAAACGCGTGATCAACGGCCAGCTTGCCCGCAGATTCAAGCGGAATTCCCATCACCAGCGCCACGAGCGTACTTGGCGACAGCCCGAGGAAGGATAGAGTTGAGCCCGACGCACTGGTATCCCGAAGGCGTATCTCTTTGTTATTCCCCAGCTCTCCGAAGGTCTTGCCATCAAAGGCCGCGATATGGTGGGGATGTCCCAACGGCCCCAAGAACTCGATCCTGAAGCGGTCCGGACGCTCCAACAGCACCGCAACGGAGGCCCGATAGGCACGCCCCTCTGATGTGAGGACAAGCCTGGCGTAGGAGCGCAGGGTACGCACTTTGGCCTGTTCGGCAGCAAGCCTCTCGGCTATGGGCTGGGCTCTATCCAGGGAAAGCTGTGCGGTCTTGTTACCAAGCCAATAGCTGCAACCCGAGCAGATGAGCGCTAGAAAAAGGAGCGAAAGGAATAGCCGACTTTGGCGAGGGCGCCGTCTAGCGCAAAACTGCATCTTTGAGCGATACCGTCGCTTCCTCGTCTTTCTGAGAGACGCTGATCGAGGAGAGCTCATTTAGAAGCTCTTGAATGGCCGAATCATCTTTGGATGCCGATTTCAGAATGGCCGTGTACTCCTCGGCGTCTTTGGTTCGACCTGCCATCTTGTAAGCGATCGCGAGATGACCGCAGATGATTGGCTCAGAATTTAGGTCTTTTAGCCCAGCGACGGCTTTCTCGAGCTGCTTGATGGCGGCCCCCAGGTCTCCCAGGCGGAAGAGGCCCCAGCCGAGACTGTCGAGAAACGCGGAATTGTGAGGTTCTATGGCCAACGCAGCTCTGACGAGAGAAATGCCTCTCTTCAGATTCAAGCCCTTGTCTATGTATATGTAACCCAGGCAATTGAGACCCGCAGCGAAATCGGGATCCATCTTCACCAGTGTCTCGAGCTGCTCGATTGCCTCATCGAGTTTCCCCGCCTGCTCCATGAAAGTCGCGAGAAGGTAACGGAATTGAGCGTCTTGTGGCATGCGTGCGACGAGCTTCCTTGCTAGCACAATCGCATCCTCGAATTCGGAGCTCTGCTGATATGCCTCGAACAGCTGCATCGTCGAGTGAAGGTCACCCGGATGTGCTGCCACGACGGCCTCGAGATACGGAACGGCTTTGGCAGGTTCCTTGATGTTGAGATAGAGCCGCCCTAACGAGAAATCTGCACGAAGCGAATCCGGCTCGATCTCCTTTAGCCTCTTCAACTCGACAATCGCCTCGTCGTACTCCCTGGCGATATTTAGAAGCTCTGCAATTGTGAATCTCAGCGTCGCCTCGTCAAAGCCGAGCTCCGCTCCCCTGCGGTAGTCTCGAACAGCCTTGGGTATATCGAGCAGCATCCTATGGGCATCCCCACGAAGCACATAGGCCTCGGCCATATCCGGGGATTTTGAGATGGTTGAATCGAGCATCTCGATAGCATCTATGATGCGGTCCTGCTCGATCAGGATCCTGGCCTGCTCGAAGTTGATGTAACCACTCTGCGGAAGACGGGTGCCCGCCTTCTCGAGCTCCGCGAGGGCCTTATCCATCTCACCGCGCAGACCAAAGAGCTCCCCATAACAGAATAGGGTGTAGGCCTCTGCCAGCGAGGCCAACTGAGGTGATATGGTCGAACTGCTCGCGAGCTGACAGCCGCGTATCGATGATGCTGCGGAGTTGTCTTCCGTCTGCTGATTGAATGAAGAACAGGAAACGATTGCCCAAGTGAGGGCTATCACACAAAGGCAAAGCAGGAATCTTTCTCGTTGCATAGCTTCACAATTTAGTTTGTGCGGCCCGGCCGCCAACCATGTTCCAAGGGATAGTTTGCGCAAAATTCACCTATCGCCGCGAATCAACAACCAACGCGGACCAAATCTGCTTCCTGCCAAATCGTTCGCAAACATATCCCATTATCACAATATTACCTTATCAACTCTTTTCTGGCAACTATAATATTACCGCAAGAGTCCTCAACTCTTATAACAAAGAATTGGGATGAGCCGTCCACCACAGGTGTTGTTATCTCGAATTCCTCTCTCTTGCTGTCGAGCAAACCATCCTTGGGATGCAGAACCACAAACGGATTCAGGTCCGACGACCACCAGGCCCCGGTAAGGTTGCTGCTCTCATCCCATATCGTCCCCGAGACCAACGCCCTTCCGTCCGCCAATCGCTTCACGCGCTTGAACTCGACCACGGGGGCAGTGTTATCTATCATGAATTCATCACTCTCTTCATCGGCCGTCAAGGCATCGGATTCTGAATTGCTCAGAATATCACTTGCGGATACCCTTATGAGATATTTGCCGTCTGCAAGAGTACTAGAGTTGATTATGCCAAAAGTCATCTCCGTATCTTTGACGATCTCATGCCAGTTCCCTTTCACGGGCTTCAGATATACCGAATAGGTCAGGTCATCACCGTTCGGATCGCTCGCCTGCCAGGTTATGAACCTCAAGGTCTCTCGCTCTTCGAAGTCCGAGAATTTGTCGAGCTGCTTTAGGTTCTCATACTTCTCGGCAGCCCCCGCTGCCTTCGCAGACCGTGCGATATCAGAGGGGTCCTTGCCGGCATCGTGGATTTCGATGTTTTCGATCTCCGGGGGCAGGTTGGCCTGAATATAGGAGATTGCTACTCGCTCCAGAGAAGGTGACTCGTTGCCTCTATCTTTCGATAGGACTGCCTTGTACTGGATATACCGGGCCTCGGGGCTTTTGCACGTGCTTCCCTCGGAATCCTCGAGGGGGCCCTCCCAATCGCCCCATGAGCTATCCACCTTCGAGACATCTCCACTCCTCGTGAAGAATTCGACCTTCGTACCCTTGGGAATTTCCGCAGTCCAGCTGACCTTCCCCCAATTCGCCCTGGATGCGGCGTCCTGCACCTCCGAAATCAAGGTGCCGCTCTTCTCCATCTCTTCAGGCCTGAGGACATATATATTGGCAGCTTCGCACGTTCCAAGCGCAAAGCCATCCCCCGGAATTTCACTGGCGGAGATGAATTTCGTATCATCGATGGAGCGCAGAAGGTCGGCGTCCCCGTCCTTGTTCACGCGCACGACCACTCCCTCGTCTCGCCGGTAACCGAAGGCATAGATATCGGACTTATACCAGCTCATGCTGAACAACATCCCGTCCTCGGTGCCAAAAATGCGCTCGGTGCGGCCACTTCCGTAAATCCTATAGATGGCTGATTTCGCCTTAGAAAAGCGGGATGACATGGCTCTCTTTGCTGGTGGCTTTGCGGCTGGGCCATTCTTCGCCGCAATAATCGCGGCCTTCATCGCGTCCGGCATCGAGCCGGCGTCCGGCGGCATTTCGGGGGCCGACGCACCAGCCGGCGGGCCGCCGCTACCGCCCATCGAGAGCACAAACAGGTCCCCTCCATCGAGAAGAATCGTCCGTATCTCTGCACCCTCGGCCTCGAAATGCGCCCTTGGCTTTCCCTTCCCAATTAGAGAATAGACAACGCCGGTAGAGGTACCAATTAGAAGCCTATCGCCATTTGCGTCAAATGTGAGAGCGGTGATATTGGGAGAACCAAGCTCCAGTAAGACCTCGCCCTTCTCCGGGCCTGTTATTCGAAACACTTTGCCACTAGGGCCAGTACCAGCGTATATCTCGCCCTTCGAACCGGATGCAAGCGCCCAGACGTATTTCTCGCCCGTCTCGAACAATCTGGTGGCATTCCCATTCTCCGGGTCTATTCGGAACACTTTGCCTGAAGGCCCGGTCCCTATGTAAACTCTGTCGCGAGCGTCGATCATCACCGAGTGAATCTGCTGTTCATCAGAGTCATATAGGACCCTCGGCTCCGAATTGTGCCTGAGAACGTAGAGCTTGCCCTCGTCGCCGGTGCCGGCATATATATTTCCGGACTTATCAGCTGCAACAGCCCAAACCTGTGCGTCCTTCAGCTCCGCGGCCTTCTCCAAGCTCACAGACAGAATGATCTTACCTTCGTCGGTGAGTGTGACGCGGTCAAGTTCGCAGCCATCGAAGGGGCCCTTACCTTCGGTCAAGAATTCCCCCGGTGATGTCGCCAGGGCCGAAAGGCCAGCCGACACCAGGCAGAAGCCCAATAGCGCGATGACACATGCGGATCTCATGCTGAAAAATCTCATCTCTATGTCTCCCTGATTAGAATGCCAGATATATCGCCGACAGGCTCTTAGTACTTTTTCGGTTTGATCTCTATTCTGAGCTTATCTCCCCCGCTCAGATTGAATTCAGTGTCGAATGCGAGCTTTGCCAATACTTCGAAGTTGGCTTTGTCCAGCGCCTTGCTAGAGGCAGCAGATGAAAGAACTTCTCTTGCTGAGGCCGGCAGCTCGCGTAGAGGCTCCCGACCGCGCATCGTCAATTGGTCCCGCTTCGCAAGGACAACCAGCAGTTGGCGATGGTTTGGGGCCTCAACCAGCATGTCAACAACATCGGCAAAGGAATTCGCCCTAAATCTCGTTCTTGCGCGCGAGTACTCCCACATCTGATATGCATCTGCGTCGAATAGCAGAAGGTCGGCCGCACCGGTCTTACAGGAAAGCGGAATCGGTATGTCAAAAGCCAGTGTCTTCTTCTTGCCCTCAAAGGGGAGTATATCCACATCCAGACGAACGCTATCCCCTTGCTCGACTCGCCTACTGCTCAATTCTGCCGATTCTATACTGGCGAGATTCACCGATTGGCTGACTTTCAGCTTTATCTCGACATTCTCCAGCCTTATCCGCTCGAACCCATTATCGACAATCATGGCAAAGGCATCTCTCAGGTAACTCCTGAGATCACTCGACCTGCTTCATCCAAATCCATAGGCGAAATTGGAGTAGGAGTCCGATAGCCTGATCGGCGGCCGATCCTCGAATGTGATCAGAGTATCCCAGTCAATTGTAATCTCACCTGACTCATGATGCTGAGCAAATACGGAATAATCGGCGGCGATAGCTAGAAGGATAGGCGTGAAATATCTGTCTCTAATGACCTCGAAGTGGAACTCCTGTGTCTTGCCGGACTCAGCGCCAGTAAGCCAAACCGTGACGGGCAGCATATCCGGTTCCGCGCCTATCTTGCCGGCAACGGCTGGATACCTGTCCTGGGTGATTACACCGAGCGGCTTCGATGAGGAGGTAATCTTGTGGCTGTAGATGTAGCTTGGGAAACCCGTGTGTACAACTCCGCTGCACATGGGGTAACTAACGCTTCCAGCCCCGTAGCTGGAATGACCATAGGCCAATATAGTATCCCCGTCTCTATATGTCAGGGTTCCCATTCCCGAAAAATCGAGGTCGCCAGTGATGAGAGCCTCCCCAAGTGGACAGCCAGGAACGAGACTCTCCGGAGAGATTTCATAGGGCTCGATCTTCCCCGTTTGCGCCGACGGCATGCTCATGTTCTTGATCTCTGCATCCAGACACCCGAAATTCGACACGAAAGACAGCGGAATCGGAGACAACTTCACTCCGACAAATTTGGACAGGAGCGGATTGTCTGCAGCACTCGACTCAAGAATCTCGAATGAGGTCCTGCCGCAGAACATCTCATTCATGGCGGGCAATTTGATCGGAATACGAAATCGACCGCGGTCGTCAATATACGGCTCGAGTCCTGCCAATTGAGCTTCTCGGAGTCCGCTGCCTGAGACCGCCGTACTCTGGACCACAGGCGCATCGAGAACGGTCAGCATCTCCTCGATAGGTGTTATTCCACCAATGGGCTCTTTCTCTGCAAACCACCCATAGGAGAGGGCACCGATCAGTTTGCCATCTATATAGCACGGGCTGCCACTCATACCGGCGAGAATCCCGAACCTCCTGAATTTGTCATCCGTGCCGATAAAGAGAATCCCGCGCCCCCCTGGAACCTGCCCCCAAACGACGCCCAATATCTCTATCCCAAGCCGCTCGGGCTCGAATCCCGAAAGCGCTGTGAGGCAGTAACCGGTCATGCCTGGCTTCAGCTCGGAGATAGGCATGATCTCTACATCGGCAGCCATAGCTGCCGAAATAATCATCAGCGAGCCCAACAACACTCTTAGAAGGACCAAGGCCCATCTGCGTCTGCGCAAACCATCCATAATATATCTGACCTCTTAATTTGCGGATTTATTCTCTTCCGGGTCCGTAGCGGAACCGTGGTGATGCATGGCGTGAGAGTGCAATTTCGCCTGCGCCTGCTCATCGTGCTTGGCATCAGCCTTACTCCCGAAGACCCAATGCCAACCGATCGTCACCCCGCTCTTGATAAATTTGACAAGCGCGTCCCAGCTCTTTATCTGTCCCAGATATGAAATCACGGTCTTGGGCCGCATATAGAACCGCCTGAGCGCATTGCTGTACGCTGTGTCCAGCTCCTCTGCCGTCCAACCATGCGGGATGAAGACCACCTTGTGCTTATTCATGTCATGCCAATCGCCAACGACCTCGCCGTACTGCTCGACGTTCTCGCTGATCGGCGTGCCGGGGAACGGCACAAAGAGGTGTATCTGGAAGTCATCGACGTGTTCCTTTAGCGCGAACCGGACCGTCTCCTCAAGTTCCTCCTTCGTCTGGGTCGGGAGGCCCGCCATATAGTACCCTCTGGTCCGGATGCCGGCCTTGTGAGTCATGTTAAGCGCCTTGCGCACCTTCTCGATGTTCGTGCCTTTGTTCACGAATTTGAGCAGCCGCGGCGAAGCCGCCTCGAGGCCATAGGAAATTTGCCAACAGCCCGCTTTTTTCGCTAGCTTCAGCATCTCCTCATTTACGAGGTCAACTCGCGAGACGCAGGTCCAGGTTATATCCATCTTCTCCCGTATCATCCCCTCGCAAATCGTGTGGAATCGCTCCTTGGAGAATGTCATGTTGTCGTCGTAGAATTTGAGCTCCCGAATCCCGTACTCATTGATCAAATGCCTGACGGCATTCAGGACGTAGTCTGCACTGAAGAACCTTATCCTGCTCCCAAAGACGTTTTTGGAGCAGAATGTGCACTGCGCCGGGCAGCCTCTCGTCGTGTAGAGCGCCGCCACGGGCAGTCTTCCGAACGAGTGTGCCGGCGGGGTGTATATCTCGGGGAATCTCTCGAGAAGGTCCCAGGCCTGAAGCGGCAGATGGTCCAAACTGTCGAGGTATTCGCGCGCGGGAGTACGATACGTGCCCTCCCCGTTCCTGAGGATGAGCCCATTGACGCTGTCGAACGTGCGCTTGCCCCGGAACGCCTCCATCAGCTCGAGCACGGTCACTTCGCCTTCCCCTATCGAGCCGACATCGAAAACGGGATACCTTCTCATCGTCTCCTCGGGAGCCGCTGATAGGTGCGGTCCTCCAATCGCGACGCGGATGGAGTTGTCCGCATCCTTGATCCCGGATGCGAACTCAGCTGCATTGCTGATCGAAAGCGTTACGGCCGTCACTCCTACGACGCTCGGGTTGTGCGACAGGGCCTTCTCTATAGCCTGCTCGTATGAAAGCCCTTGAGCCTCGGCATCGACTATCGCGGTCTCAATACCGGCTTCCCGCGTTACGGCGGCCAGGTTCAGAAGCCCCAGAGGAGCGACGTTATTGCTTGTCTGTTGAAGATAGCAGTACTGCTCCCACGAGGTGAGGGGCGGATTTACAAGAACTAGCTCGGCCAAAAATAAACCTCCGGCATCAATTCAGAGACAATTCGAATCGCCGATCTGCCGCTCTCGGACTAGTGATAGATGACTTCGCGCGTGGTTTCCTCTTCGTAGGGAATGTCACTTCCGATATCAGCGGAACGCGCCTTTGGGACATCTCTATCACGAGCTTGCGCTACCAGTATATCCACACCGTTGACGTATGTGAAATTCTTGAGCGTGTCGAATAGCTTGAATCCGTTACGACGACACAAGGCGAAATATTTGAAGAAGTTAACAATGAAGCGGTGCTTCTGGTACCAGAACTGGGAGAAGATCTTCCTCAGGGTGATCCCTGTGAGAACCCGTGTCTGGAACCACCCGATCGTATATGGGCCGATGTAAGGCGTGGTTATGAACGAGATACGCGTGATATCGACGACTTCCTTGTCCCATCGGTTGCCCATGCGACCGCCGAGCTCGTTGAGCTTATCTACTGCCTTGGTATTCGGAAGAGGCTTCCAAACGTGGAAAACGGTCGTCTCGGGTTTGATTCGACGTGCGAGAAGCTTCGTCTTCTTCAGTGTCTTGCGGGTCTCGCCGGGGCCGCCCACGCAGAAATACGCTGTCAGGGCCAGATTATACTTCCGGCATAGCTCAACGGTATATTCAATCTGCTCAGAAGTGAGCTTCTTCTCATAGACTTTATTGCGAATGAAATCGTCCCCACTCTCGATCCCCGTCCTGACCTTCACGCAGCCGGTCTCGTGGAGCAGTCTCGCTCTCTCCTCATCCAGCTCGTCGATGCGGGAGTAGATCGAATACGGCAATCTTCCGACGAGGTCCAGCCGCTCGAACTCCTCCAGGAAGCTCCTCATCCAGCGGCGATTTATCGTAAAGACGGGGTCCCACATCCAGGCTATACGGAAATAAGGCCCGCCATATCGGTCCCAATTCTCGCGCACCTGCCGCGCATAGACGACCGGATCGAGAAAACGTATCCCGACACCGGTTCTCTTTCTAACTATCGTCGCAGAGCAATAAGTGCAGCCGTGCGGACAATTCCGTTGACCGATGAATGGGAACATCTGGAAAGTCTCGAGATGCTTGTCGAATTCGCACCAGAACTTCCAGTCAGGCGCCGGGAGCTTCGCAAGATCCTCGATTGCAGGCCTGATAGGATTCTCCACAACCATGTCACCATCTCGGAACCAGATGCCTTTTAATCCCTCGAGGCTCGTTCGCGACTCCAGTCGATCGAGATACTCCTCGGTCGCATACTCGCCGTCGCCGATACATATCGCATCGACAGGAAGTTCGTCAAAGACCTTCCGCTGGGTGATCGTGGCGTGATGGCCGCCTCCGATGATCTTGACCGATGGGTCTATCCTGCGAGCCTCCTCGAGAATCTCCTTAGCGGAGAAACCATGTGTGCTCAGGAGAGTTATCCCGATTACATCGGGCTTGAAATGGTACATCTCCTGCTTCAAGCGCTCGCGCCAACCGCTACGACAAAATGCAAAATCCAATATTCTTGCCTGATGATGTGTCCGCTTGACCAGGTAAGTCGCAATCGAAACGAGGCCGAGATTAATCGTGAAATACTCGCCACCCGTCGAGGGAGTTAAGAAAAGTACGCGCATCTTCTTCCACCAAACCGCTTAAGAAGTCCTTGGGCCCAACACCTGGATCCACAACCCTATTGCGAGGTCCAGTACTATAATAG
>JAFGIT010000026.1 GCA_016929465.1 Candidatus Coatesiibacteriota bacterium
AGAAGGCTTCTCGAACGTGCTGATCGAGGCGATGGCCTCAGGCCTTCCGGCTGTCGTGACCGACGTCGGCGGCAACCGGGAGGCGCTTCGCGACGGCTGGGAGGGGTTCTTGTGCGGACAGAGCGCCGGGGAGCTCGCAGCGCGTATTAAGCGCATTCTAGGGGATCGCAACTTGCATCGGGAGATGTCCTTGAACGCCAGGAAGAGGGCGATGGAGTTCAGTTTGGAGCGTATGGCCGATCAGACGGCGGACTTATATCTCGATCTGATCTCGCGACGAGCGGGAAGTGATCGATGAAAAACGCATTGCTTGTGATAATCGGGCTGCTTCTCAAGGGGCTTTCCACGTTCTTCTATGAACTGAGCGGGCTCTTCTTCTCGCATTTTATCCAATTCATGCTGGCCGCGCTGGTTCTCGTCATGGTCAACATCGAGCGAAAGCGAACTCGTAGCAAGGAGTTCGTTTACCTTACTCTCGGCTTCATGCTGCTGATGTTCCAGAAGTATCTGATCAGCACGGTACTCGGGATCAGGGTATTCGCTCCGGATGTCGCTCCTACAGAGGAGTATTCCTCGCTGATCTATCAAGTTCTCGAACTTTTCGGCCTCATAATCTTGACGACGGCTTTCCTATATCCCGTCACCAAGCACAAGCTTCGGCTTCAGAAGATAATGGTCTATAACCTCCTCAGCGGCGTCGCCATCTCGCTCGCCGTGTTTCTGTCATTCCAATTTCAACATCCACAGATTTCCTTTGCAGACCACTGGGGCTCCTGGCTCTTCGCCTCGCTGGACCTCGTCCTACTGCTCGCCATCATCTTCTACACTCTTCTGGCGCGGCCGAAATCAATGCTGCTCATCGTGCTCGCGGCAGCTTTTTGGGCTCTGACGGAGGTGTTCAGACTGCGGAATATTCTGGCCTTTGGTGGCCGCGATTCAACGCTGCTGATGCTGAGCGAAACGGTCCCGATACTGGTGTATGTCCTGCTTGTTATAGCCATCTACCGGGATATATCAGGGCAATACATCAGCCTTCACATCGCGACGATGAAGAGCAAGCGAAGGCTGCAGGCGATCTTCGACGGTATAACAGACGGAATAGTGACGCTCGATAAGGACCTGAAGGTGCTGAACGTCAACGAGAGTGAGAGGGAATTCCTGGGGCTGCCTACCGAGACGATCCTAGGCAGAACGTGCTATGAGCTGCATGGGCGGGGCGATGAACCGTGCCCGGAATGCCCGGCGATTGCGGCACTTCAGAGTGGCAGAAAGGCCTCGGCGGCCTTTCATGTCCCGATGAGACCGGGTGAGGCCCCTTCATTTATAGAGGAGGAGGTTTTCCCGCTTTACAATCAGGTCGGCGATGTGGACCAGGTCATACTCTATATAAAGGACACAACCGAGCGACACAGGATCGAGGAGCGAATGCGATCGCTCGACCGGCTTGCGGCGGTCGGCGAGATGTCCACGAGAATAGCGCACGAGATACGGAATCCGCTCGAGGCAATAAGCGGCTCTGCCGAATATTTGGGCCAGACGGTCGATAGTGACCTGGTCCGAGAATTTACGAAAATCATCCGCGACGAATCCCAGCGGCTCTCTAACCTGACCAAGAGCCTTTTGAATTACTCGACGCGTATCCAGCTCAATCCGAAGATGAGCAACATCAACTACCTTCTAATAGATACCAAGAAGCTCCTGAAGACAGAGTTCGATGAGGCTCAGTCGAAGCTCAGGCTCGTCCTCGACAGGAATATCCCTGACACCGTCTTCGACCCCGGGCTGATCAAACAGGTCATCATAAACCTGCTCATAAACTCGCTCGAGGCGACCGACGGACCTGGCGCGGTCCTTCTCAAGACCAGCCTCAATCGCCCCGGCTCAGTCGAAGAGTTGGAGCCAGAGAACGAGGCTCCAGAGGTCGAGTTCACCTCAGGTGAAGCGCTCCATCACCTCGTCGGCAACGACGAGCTCAGGGCACGAGAGCACATAGCGGTCTATTGCAGGGATTTCGGAAAGGGCATCGACGAGAAGATGATAAGGACCATCTTCAATCCGTTCACGACGAGCAAGACAAAGGGCTCTGGATTGGGGCTCGCCACCAGCGAGAAGATAGTGACCGAACACAGCGGCCTGATGGAGGTCTATTCGAAGCCAGGAATCGGCACGCTCTTTGTTGTCAGGCTCCCCTTCAAGCGCGACGTAGGGAATCATCACAGGTAGGGAACATCGCGCGCCGGCCGATATACGGGCGAAATGCATTCGCCTGACGCCTACGGTCCAGCATCATTTCGCCGGGACGAAGCTCAGTTCTTCTAGAGCAATCCCATCCCCGCCTTACCCGCATTTTAGGTGCTTTCTGAAGACTGGGGGACTGGTTCTCATTGTTGGGTCACTCGCTGAGCAATCTCAACAGAGATACTTGCACTTGAATCAAGAGAAATGTCCGGGCAGGAAAGCATCGAGCTCAACCTTGAAAACCGAACAGCCGCAGAGTATTATCTCCCCAACCTGTGTCTATTTGTGGAGTGAAATAGCATGGGATCCGACGGTGAGTATAAGAGGGATACAATGGGCAGAATGAGCATGATAAGTGCACCACATGTCGTCATGAACATGTGGCCGTTTTTGTGAGCCTCAGGGAGTCGAGAGTGAAACGGGAGCGAATCTACATTGACACGTCTGTGATCGGCGGATGCATGGACGAGGAATTCTCCAAATGGTCTATCCAGCTATTTGACGAGTTTCGCCAGGGACTACGGATCGCCGTCGTCTCTGATCTGACCCGTAGGGAGATCGCCGGTGCTCCGGAGAACGTAAGAGATGTGCTGCTCTCCATTCCAGATGAAAACATCGAGGAGATATTCCTCGCAGAGGAGGCCGAGGCATTGGCTCAACGCTATATTGACGATGGCGTAGTGAGTGCAAAATTCGTCGCAGACGCCCAGCATATAGCCATAGCTTCTGTGGAGAGGGTAGATGTGCTAGTCAGCTGGAATTTTCAGCATATCGTCAATCTATCGAAAGTTCGCGCCTTCAATTCGGTTAATCTGCGCCTCGGCTATCCGACACTGGAAATCAGAAGCCCAAGGGAGATCATCTATGAAAAAGAGCTTTGACGCCGTGGAGTTTCAGCGAAAGGTACGCGAAGTTCTGAGCCAGGAATACGCCGCCAACCGGGAGACTTTTTTCCGCAAGTTGAGGGAGGTTCAGAGCCAAAGAGGCGAAAGGAAAATCCATTCAGGGCACCAGGACTGATAAAACCCACCCACGTGAGTGTTTACTTTCAGACGCACTTGGCTGGCCTTGGCAGCAGGGCAAATTCTGCTCAAAAATCAATATGAAATCGATAGACCGAGGTTGACTGACATGGCAAATCCGAGATTTACAGATAAGGCGCAGGAGGCGATAGCGCTCGCACAGCGGACGATGCGGCAGCTGTCTCAGAACCAGCTCGCGACGGACCACCTCCTATACGGCTTGTTCTTTCTGGACGACTCCATAGTTGCCCAGATTGCGACCGAGGCCGGACTCGACCCGGAGCGGTGCAAGGAGCAGATACGAGATGAGGTTTATCGTGGGCAGATACCATCGAGCGGCGCCGAGACGGGCGAGCAGATGTTCATCACGCCCGATTTCGACCAGGCGATGAAGGCGGCCGAGCGGGAGGCGAAGCGATTCGGGGACGAGCTCATCGGCTGCGAGCACCTTCTGATCGGCATCATAGGCGCCGAGAACAGCCCAGGAGCTGCGCTTGCGAGGAAGATCGGCCTCTCCAAAGAGGAAGTCTATCTCGCGCTCCAGAAAGTGAGGGGATCCGGAAGGGTGACGGACGAGACGCCAGAGGAGAAATACAGCCCCTTGAAGAGGTTCGGCGTCGATCTCACTGAGCTCGCAAGGGCAGGCAAACTCTCCCCTGTCATTGGGCGAGAGTCGGAGATAAGGCGCGTCATCCAGATACTCTCTCGGAAGACAAAGAACAACCCGGTCCTCATTGGTGATCCTGGGGTGGGCAAGACCGCGATTGCGGAAGGACTCGCCCAGAAGATAGTCAAGAGCGAGATACCGGAGACGCTATTGAACAGGCGACTGGTTTCGCTGGACATGGGGCAGCTCGTTGCGGGCGCGAAGTATCGCGGCGAGTTCGAGGATAGGCTGAAATCGGTCTTGAAGGAGGTTCAGGACGCGCACGGGCAGATAGTCCTTTTCATCGATGAGCTCCACACGGTCGTGGGTGCTGGTGCCGCAGAGGGCGGGATGGATGCTTCGAATTTGCTCAAGCCGCCCCTCGCAAGGGGCGATCTGCAGTGCATCGGCGCCACCACGATAGATGAATATCGAAAGCGCATCGAAAAGGACGCTGCGCTCGAGAGGCGGTTTGCGCCGGTCCTTATCGAGGAGCCCACTATCGACGCGACTATCGAGATACTGGATGGGCTTCGTCCGAACTTCGAGAAGCACCACAGCGTAAAAATAACTGACAAGGCCATCCAGGCAGCCTCGACACTCTCCGCAAGATACATAACGGACCGATTCTTACCCGACAAGGCGATTGACCTGATTGACGAGGCTGCCTCGAAGGTGCACATCGACGCGATATACGTCCCGCCGCACATCCAGAAGCTGCAGAGCGAGATCGGCGACCTCAACGCCCAGGAGAAGGAGGCTGCGCTCGAACAGAACTATGAGCTGGCAGCGAATCTGAAACAGAAGCGGCTTCAACTGCAGGACAAACTCGACCAGAAGAAGGCCGCGGACGAGAAGAAGATAGGCAGCAGAGAGCTCGTCGTCGGGGCGGAGCAGATTGCGCAGATAGTCTCATCGTGGACGGGCATCCCCGCGAGTAATCTATTGAAGGACGAGGCGGACCGGCTGGAGCGGATGGAGGAGCTGCTGCACGAGCGGCTTGTGAACCAGGATGACGCGGTGCGGCTGGTATCGGAGGCGATAAGGCGGAGCCGCGCGGGCCTTTCCGATCCCAGGCGGCCGATTGGGTCATTTATCTTCCTGGGCCCGACAGGTGTCGGCAAGACCGAGCTGGCAAAGGCGCTTGCAGAGCTTTTGTTCAACGACGAGGAGAAGCTCGTTAGGGTCGATATGTCCGAGTTCATGGAGCGGTTCGACGTGTCGAAGCTCATTGGCGCACCCCCTGGATATGTCGGCTACGATGAGGGTGGTCGTCTGACGGAGGCCGTTCGGCGTAAGCCGTATTCGATCGTGCTTTTGGACGAGATCGAAAAAGCCCACCCCGAGGTCCAGAACGTCTTGCTGCAGGTGCTCGATGACGGGCGGCTGAC
>JAFGIT010000253.1 GCA_016929465.1 Candidatus Coatesiibacteriota bacterium
CGCGATGGAGAATGAGCTATTGGTGGTCCCTGTCATCAATAAGATCGACCTTCCGAACGCGAACATCGAGGAGACCAAGAACCAGATCGTGGACATCCTCGGACTTGATCCGGATCTATGCGTTCCGGTGAGCGCCAAGAAGGGCGATGGCGTCACGGAGCTGCTCGAGTCGATAGTGACGCACGTGCCGCCTCCTACAGGCGATCCCGATGCGCCATTCAGGGCGCTCGTCTTTGACTCATACTATGACAAGTATCATGGAGTTGTGGTGCTCATGCGCGTCGTGGATGGGGAGGTGTCGATCGGGGATAGGATTTCCTTCATGTCCACGGGCAAGAGCTTCGAAGTCTATCAGCTTGGTTTCTTCTCGCCCAAATCGACGACGACCGATGTTCTTCGAGCGGGTGAGGTCGGATTTCTCCTCGCGAGCATCAAGACCCTTGGTGATTCTCCGCTCGGCGATACCATAACACTCGCCAGGCACTTGACGAAGCTGCAGCGACTTCCCGGCTACGTTCCCGTGAAGCAGGTCGTCTTCTCGGGATTATTCCCAATCATGACGGAGCAATACGAGGCCCTCCAGGTGGCACTAGACAAGCTCTCGTTGAACGATCCCGCATTCACTTATCTCCCCGAGAGCTCGAATGCGCTCGGCCTCGGTTTCCGGTGTGGCTACCTCGGAACACTGCACATGGAGATCGTTCGGGAGCGGCTCGAGCGGGAGTTCGGCGTGCAGCTGCTATCGACTGCTCCTAATGTCGAATACGAGATTACGATGGTCGATGGCAGCGTGATCATGGTTGACAATCCACAGAACACCCCGCCCGCGCAAATGATCGAGCATATCGCAGAGCCGTATGTCAGGTGCACCATCATAGTCCCTGACGAGTATATCGGAGCGGTTCTCAAGTTGCTGACCGACCGAAGAGGGACGCAGAAGTCGATGGAGTATGTCGGGGGTGGCAAGGTGATGGTCGTTTACGACCTGCCATTCAATGAGACCATCTTCGACTTTTACGACAAGCTGAAGTCCGCTTCGAAGGGCTACGCCTCGTTCGATTACGAGCATATCGGCCACAGGCAGTCCGATATTGTGAAGGTCGATATTCTCATCAATGGCCAGCCGGTCGATGCGCTCTCCTTCATGGCGCATAAGCAGAATTCCTATCATCGCGGCGTGGCACTCGTTCAGCGCATCAGGAAGCAGATACCCAGGCAGCTGTTCGAAGTCATCATTCAGGCCGCCATCGGGAGCAAGATAATCTCTCGCGAGAGAGTTGTCCCTCTCCGAAAGAACGTGACCGCGAAGTGCTACGGTGGAGATATCACCCGCAAGAGAAAACTCCTCGAAAAGCAGAAAGAGGGCAAGCGCAAGATGAAGCAGCTGGGCTCAGTTTCGATTCCTCAGGAAGCCTTCATGGCAATACTGAAGGTCGATAGCTAGACCACACCGTCTCGGTGGCGAATATCCCCACGGGATGACTCGCTGCGGGGCACCATCCAGCCCCAAGGTTCTCCCATCAATTCGAAATCGAATTAGATTCTGTCGCGTCAGGCATGCTCCACCTTTGTGCGCCATTCGTCCATTTATTCAAAATATTGTCAAAATTGTCCCCAAGGCCGTATGCCAATATCCTTAAATCAATTAGAATTCTCTATATATTAATGCCAATTCATTATAGACATAGCGGATCATATACGATATAGACAATAGCGATTTATGAGAATCTCTGATGAGGTCATTCGGAAAAGACCGGCATAGAGACATAGATGGGCCAAAAGGGAGGCGTCCGATGTCCGAGATTTTGATGCGATGTATGAGCCCACGGGTGGAGGCGATCCTGAGCAGGACGGCGCTCTACAGTCGAGGTAGCATCGGCAGGTCCCCAATGAGAGTCTTTTCACATCTATAATTGTATGATCCTCGCCGGGAGGAATATACATTGAGCAAGAGGATTTTGATCGCTGTTTCATCGAGACAGCCTTGGATGTCAATGACATATCGCCTTGCCAGAAAAGCAGGTTTCTCACCCATCCTCTGCAGATGTGCCGAAGCTGCCAGGTCGGAATGCGATATATTCATCCGTATCGGGATCCCGCCGTCCATCGTCCTTGTGGATGGAGCATTGGCTACCGAGGAACGGGCGTCAGTTAGAGAATTGTGCGAGCTCTGTCGAGTCAAACTCATCGTGATTCCGGACAGGATCGCGCCTGAGCTTGAGCGCCAGATCAGAGATGTTCTGGAGCAAGAACTGATACTCGAGAATTCGGTTCTCGGAAGATATCCCTCAAGGGACCTTACTACAGCCTCTAATAGCATACAAATGGAAGATATCGCCAGATTGACTTGAACATTGTGGCGATGTGCCCCGGAGTCCAATTCGAGTCCAGCTCAGGCCATACTTAGGAATTGCGCAAAGAGGACCACCGTGTTGTAGGTTGCGTGTGCCGCTACAGGTGCTAAAAGCAGGCCAGTTCGCTCGAAGCTGATAGCGGCTGCCAGACCGAGCGCAAAGACCGGTAGCGCGGAGATGGGCGGATGGACCATCGCAAAGATCGCTGCGCTCCCCAGGATTGCCACTGAGGGCTTCAGGGAACGCCGCATGCCTTTGAAGAGAAGACCGCGAAAGATATATTCCTCGAAAAGCGGCGCGGCCACCACCAAGAGGAGCGCGATCCACCATAGGTCGCTGTAGCAGGTTCGTGATAAAAGATCGAGCGTTTCGCTTTTAAGCTCCTTTAGCGGCTCGATGAATTCGATAAGGTTCAGATAGAGCACGCCAAAGACTGCCGCGAGCAGCCCCCAGAAGAGACCTGTTCTGAGGGATTTTTCCCAGCTAACCGACGAATCGACCGACGGCTTTAGGCCAATTGTTTCCCATAGGTCGGGGACCTTGAGATGCCGGAATATCAGGATGGAGCACAAGGCGACGACGCCCGCGGCAACTGCGTAGGCAATCAGCATGAAGCTGCGAACGCCTCTATTGCTGGACCAATAGAAAGGAAGAAAAAGCAGGCCCTGAAGGGCGAAGAAGGCGTAGCTCACGACAACACCATCAATCACACCGATCCTGTGTGGAGGATTCTGCGTGGGATCGAGGATATATGGAAGATGTCCCATCGCGTGCTGCCACACGGCAAGGCAAAGCAATACGCCAAAGCAGAGAACGACAACGCTCTGGTATGCCGTGGGGGCGTAAATGCCATACATATACATCCCGCCAAGCGTCATTAGGAGCATTGAAAGCGCAGGTGAAGCTCTCCATTGAAGATCTCGCTCAAATGGGTCCGTCATCAGGACGGCAAGTCCGCTTGCCATAACTGAATAGGTCGCGATCCCCGCCAGGGCGAATGCTGAGCTCCAGACTGCAGTTGTCCAGGAGGATGGAAGAATCGCGAAGGCGATGGCCAGCATAACCAGGCCATACGATAGCGCAAGAATCGCCCACATCTTTGTTTTCTGAACGATGGCATCCTTCAGGCGAATTGGAAAGGTGAATAGCAGCCAAAGAGACTCCGCCTCTGCCGCAACGATCATAGTCGAAGAAAGAATGGTGATGAGCAATCCCATGAAGAAGGCCATAGCGGCTGCATGCCGGAAGTCGCCTGAGATCTCTCTAGGCAAGAGCGGCCACATCAGCAGTCGAAGGGCGATCACCATCGCGGGGAGGACAGTCATCTGTATCAAAATAGCCCTGTTGCTGACCAACAGCCTGAGGTCCTTGCCGATGAACCCACCCATCGATCTCAGGTCCGCTTTTGCGTCAGAGGCACGATCTCGCTTCCCGGTATATGGTCCCGGTTCCCTTACCAGGCCGTCGCGAATCAGTTTTGAGGACGCTTCTATTGAGACGAAGGCAAATAGCACAACGCTGATCACGGCAAGAACAATGACTGGCAATGCCAGCGAGCCTCCAGCGCACAAGAGGACCGGCAGCGAAGTCGGCAGCCACGGTACAATGCCCGGGAGATAGTCCACGACCGCGAGCAGACGGCTCGCCTGCCCAGGCATCGCGCCAGCAAAGGAGAGCAGAAGGAATATGACCCCGAATACAGAAAAGACAGCCTGGAAGTTCCTGATTGCCTTTCTCGATAGATTCTTCCGAAGCCAGGTCTCTATGATTGTCCGGCATGAGGCACAAAGGACCGCGACATACGCCGCACTAACAAGCGCGATCGGGACCCCCATCAATCCATAGCCGGAGGACCAGAAGCAAACAAAGAAAAAGGGCAGAATGAATGCCCAGGAGAATATGTTGAATAGGGAATATTCAATGAGCTTCGCTCCTATGAGAACTTGCGGAGAGACAGGAAATGAAGAGAGCCATTGCATGTCCCAGTCGAGCTTCCCAAGGTCCATATTGCGGATCCCGAGATCGCTGAGTACCGCGCCAGCAAATAGGAGCAAAGAGATGAAACCCAGGCAGAGGATCATCCTATCCTCGTTCTCTTCAGCGGGCCAGCTCTGAACACTCGGCCAAAGACAGTGGCGTATCCTCAGTTTGATCAGCTCAAACCGACCTAATCCATCCTCTTTGATGGAGGAAAGCATCTCATCAATGGGCAATCTCTGTCTCTGCAGGTAACCCATGATGCGGCGACTGTCCTTTGAAAGGGCATCACGTAGTCTCTTCTCGGATTCTGCGCTCAATGTTTCTCCAGAATTGGTCCCTGGATTTGACAGAAGAGTGTCTATCTCCCTCAAACCGCGCACGGTAATGGGGAAATTACCTCTGGCGGAGATTGCCTCCATATCGAGGTCATCCGAGACGGAGGGAAGGAATCGGGACCATAAATTGACGTAGTTCATCAGGAAAATGAATCCAAACAGGGCCACTGCAATGAGGCTGCGTTTCCGCTTTCTCGGTGTCGCCTCTCGACGGGTCTGGACGCCAGCCTTATCGCCGAGAGCCATCTTCTTCAGCCATTTGGATGAGAAGCGGTTAATTCTCCCTCTGATAGCGGCTCTCGAGACAATCAGCAGGGCCCGACGGCTGGAAGGTGGGCTATGCATCAGCTCTTCGAGTTAATGGACTCATCGTTTGGTGTGGTCTTGGTTTCCTGCGTGAGCGAGAAGAATATCTCCTCCAGCGAGCTACCCTCGGAGACCTCACCTCGAAGCTCATCCAGGCGCCCGATGCCGGCGAGCTTGCCCTTGAACATCACCGCGACGCGGTCGCATATTTTCTCGGCCTGGTCAAGTAGGTGAGTGCTGAAAAAGACCGAATCGCCCTTA
>JAFGIT010000027.1 GCA_016929465.1 Candidatus Coatesiibacteriota bacterium
AGTCAAATGGGCCAGGGTCATGGAAGTGATGCACTCAAGGCTCAAAATAGATGCATTTATCATCGCTGCACCGGCGGCGGAACTGAGCCATCTCGTCAGGATCAATCGGGAAGAGTCCGTGATAATCTCGCTCGAAGATCCAGATGACCTCGATAGCGCGGTCGAGCGCCTATCGCGGCTGGATGGTTAGAGTCCCGAGGCTTAGGCCGGCAGCCCCCTTTCGGTGCCAAGATAAGCACCGATCCACTCATTCGGGGCGATCTCCCCGGTATTCGTGGATCAGTGCTTCATTTCCGCAGTTGTGTGGTCCGCGTCCATCATGAACTGCCACAGAGCCTCCGTCGCTACATCAATGATCTCTGGATCGTCGCTATTCTTGATGACGTGCTCCAGTTGGACCCTGCATGCATCTTTCAGCCTCACGATCTCCTCTGCAAGTGGAGCAATCAATTTCTGGGCTATGGGGTCTCCCATTTCCGCATGACGCTCGATAGTTGCCAAACCTTGCTCCATTTTTGCAAGATTAAGCTCCAACTGCGCCAGGATTCTATTTTTCATCGAAAATGCTCCTCGGTGAAATCGATTCTCGATAAATGCCAGAACGCTGGAACGTATTACCATTATTATTCCTACACAACCAGCCTCGAATCTGGGCCCACAGACTCAGGTTCAAGTCTACTTCATCCCCATCCCACATTCAGAGCATAGCCAAAGCTGAAGAAGAAGTCAAGTCGATGGCGAAAGAGGGTGCGACCCGGGATTGTAGGTAAATTGATCACCACAATTTTGGCTGGCATTCCTATTCTATTGATCGCCGCCCTGGTAAGGGCGATACCATGGGTAGCCCCATGCGGCAGCGTGGGGTACTGAAGGCATCAATCAATCCTTTTTTCTTCCGCCCTCCCGCCAATCGCGAGCGATTGGCGGGAGGGCGGGAGGTCTCTTTTGCGCTTCTCAGAATCCGTGGGTTTGGCCTTCAGCCTGCACCAAACGGCTACTCATACGATGCCCCGCTGGGGCATTGACTGAGCAAAGCAAATTAATTAGATGGCAATTTGCTGGAATCATTGCTTGCCCAACTCACCTACAATTCTGGGTCACGCTCGCGAAAGAGACTTTTAGAGAGCCAATAGGTCGGAAATCTCGGCAAGACCGGGATGGCCTGCTACGTCCTGGCGTGGCTGTATAAAAAGAGACCGACTATCCCAAAGAGGGCATTCGCCGCCCAGGCAGCGAGGAAGTCAGGTATCCGACCGCTATGGCCGAAGGAAATGAATGAAGAGTGAATGACGAAAAATAGCCCCGCTATGCCGATCGCGGCCCCAAGGCCGATCAGCTTACCACTCTTGCCAGCCATTGCGCCGAGTGGAACTGCTATCAGCGCTATGATCACTGCAATCGTCGGCAGAGCGATCTTGTTGGCTAGATCGGTCTCATACTGCTGATAGCTATAGCCAGCCTTCCTGAGCTCCTCAATGTAATCGCTCAGCTCCTTGTAGCTCATCTCGTCCGGGTTGGGGCGCAGTTTGATGAAATCACCCGGCGTCTCCTCCAGCTTTAATTTAAGGCGTCCCCTGGTCTCCGATCTCGGGCCCTCGGGTGTGATCCATCTTATATCGACATCCTCGAAGCACCAGATGCCGTCGGCATAATAGGCAGTATCGGCCTGCAGTATATCCTTTATGCGGAATTCATCGTCGAATTCGAATATCGTAACTCCCTTGATGACGGGCTCGGGCGGCCTCTGATCGATATAGGTTATATTGTAGATACGATTGCCAGCACCTCTATACCACATCCTGTGCTTTGAGAACTTGCTCTTCTTCTCCCTCTGGTTGATGTCCTCGTGCTTTATGCGCTCGGCCTCCCGGTTCGTGTATGGCACGATGTACTCATTCAGGGCGAACGACAGCGAGCTTGCCATAAGGGCGACCGTGAGTATCCCCACGGAGACCCGCTGCAGGCTGATGCCGCCGGAGAGAAGGACGGTCAGCTCATTACCTCTCGCCATCAGATTGATAGTCATCATTGCGGTGACCAAGACCGCCATCGGAATAGTCCAGAAGAGGAGCTGGGGGATTGAATACAGCATGTAATTCACGGCGGACATGACGCCGGATTTGTGCTCTATAACGTCATCGATCACCTCGATGAAATTGACGACGCAGAAGACCGCAATGAGCCCGCTGGTGACAATCCCCATTATCCGAATGAACTTCGCCATGATGTACCTATCGAGCAGCCTCGGAAAGCGAACTCGCCCACTTCCGGTCCAGTACCCCTTGAATCTGTGCCCCCCGGGTACCCATGGCCGGAACTTGCCGATCATCCCCAACTTGGAAAACAGCCTGGCTCCCTTTTGTCCAAAGGCATAGAACCAGTCAGTCAGCCTGGTCCAGATTCTGGGGAGCTTCTCATGCGAGGAATAGTAAAGCAGGAACGCGGCGAAAACGCTCAGCAGTATATTCGGAAACCAAACCGATAAAAACGGCGGTACATCGCCATTGTCGCCAAGATTCTCGCCACCCGAGAGCAATACATAATAGACCAAAAAGAGCAGGATGCTGATCCCGATGCTGCCTCCTTGCTTGCGACGGCGACTAAAAATGCCTAGTGGAACCGCAATGATCGCGAAGATTACGCACGCGAATGGCAGCGAGAACTTCTTGTGGAGTTCGACTCGGCTAGAATTATACATCCATTGCCAATATCTACTGGTCTTGCGAAGGTCATCGAGCTTCTTATCTTCGACCTTCTCGTCGCCCGTCTTCAGCAGCGCTTCTTCATAGGCGTGTAGGTGAGTATTCATGTTCGCCATGTTTCCCGCAACGACAGCTCTCAGCTCAGAGATAGTCATCTCCCTGTGCCCGAGCGGGATCTTCTTGCGCAGTTTCTCCCGCTCCTTCTGAGTCAAGAGGGGCATCATGTAAGACTCAAAGCTAGCTATCGAATACCTATCACCGCGCGCGGCGGGGAGCTCGTGAACAGTGCCGTTTTCAGCGTATATGCTCACTTGGTCGCTTTGCTCGACGGAAATAAATCTGCCCCTGGATGCGACCACGATCTTGGTGGTGCCATCATCCTCAGTCCGGGACACGAATATATTCTTCAGCAGCCGCTCATCCGGTGGAATTTCCTGAGCGTAAATGATGGCATCCTTGAATTGGTCGTAGAAGACCATCGGCTGTATCTGAGTATCGAAATGCTTTACCGCCATCTCAGCTATCTTCTCCTTGGCCGGCCTGTTTGCGTAAGGCAGGACGTAGAGCATTATACTGGACGACACCAGCCAGCCGGCGAGCCCAAAAATAAGCGGGGCACGCAGCATCCTGAACAGGCTAACCCCAGTGGCCTTCAGCGCGACTATCTCATTGTCGGCCGACATCCTCGAGAAGGTCATCAGGATCGAGACCAGGACCGCCATAGGAATGGAAAGCACGAGAAGCGAGGGCATCAAAAAAAGAAGGAACATCAGAAACAACGACGCCGGAACGCCCTTGTTGATGATCAACTCCATCAACTTGAGCATCTTGTCCATGATCAGGACAGTAGTGATCAGGGCTATGCAGAGGCCGAATGGGGCGACCATCTGCCGGAGAATGTATCTATCCAGGCGGTTCATCTTCGACCGATCGCGTGAGTTAATATGCGCATACTATTATAGCAAACTGACGCGCCTTTGGTTTTGTGAACCGGTCTAACAGGCCTCCCTGCTAGCCATTCCAACGGCGACAATCGCGACGATATAGGCCAGCATCCCGAGGATTAGGCAGCCGGAAAAACCGACCCACATCCCGATTATGATCGCGAGGATCGAGCCCAGGACCGATGTCAGACCGTTCACAGCCCAGGCCCAAGGGACTATGTATTCACCTCCCCCCGCAAGCGCCTTTATGCCCAGCGGGAACATTCGGCCCATGGAAAGCCCGAGTGGCAGCAGCACCACCCCACACACGATGAACCGAACCGCGAGAGGGGATGCCATAAACTGCTCGAATATCCAGGCCGAGAGCAGGATGAATAGCCCAAGCACGATGATCACCATGACCGCCGAAGACATCGAATGAGCACGCAGTCTCCTAAGGTCCGGCAAATCGGCTTCCCCATCTTCCCTACCCTTCTTAATTCCCGCTCTCTCCGTGAGGAGGCTCCCGATGCCCGTGAATAGAAGCAGTGAGAACAGAACTGCAAGAAGCGAGTAGGTTGGATGTCCCAGGAATAAAGTGAGTTTCTGCATGATCGATATCTCGGCGAGCATGAATCCGAGGCCTATCGATGCGAAGTAAAGGAGGCTGGGCAAAGCGGCAACCGACTTGCCCTCCAGACGGCCTGTCTTGAAGTAGAGCGGCAGCAGTATGAGCAGGGCACTCAAGACTAGATATACAATAAACAAGAAGGCGACGACGAGCTGAGCATACAGGTTATGATCGAGGATGCTCCCGAGACCCTCCAGCGACTTGAACACGGAAAACGGCTTCAAAAGGTTGAAGAAGAACGGCCTGTCGTCGGTCGGAGGTGACACATCGAGAGGGTATTCATCATAAAAAGCGTCCCGGTCCTTGCTCCGTATCAGCTTCTCGAAGGTCGGCTCCCCGCCGTGATGCGGCAGAAACAGAATAGTATAGTGCAGGTTGTCCGCGATGCCTTTCAGCAGCTCTATTTCGTCGATGGTGAATGGGCTCTTTTTGAGCAGCGTGGTCGCAGCAGGATCGCACGCCAGGACGGCTATATGCCGGCCGGGTGATTCAATGCCCTGGTCCTCCAGGCACGCGATCGCCAGAGAAACGACGCGAAGCGACTGGCTGGGCATCTTTGAGTAATAGCGTGAGAATGAGAGTAGGCCATCGTCGTTGAGCTTCTCCCAGTATTCGTTGAATGCCTCTTTTGTGTATAGATTGTTCTCTGAGAGCGAAAAGGCGCCGGCTGCGGTCGCGGCCCACGTGTCGGTCATCGATGACTGTATGATGTCGAATTTCCTTTTCGAGCGGCGGATCTGGCTCCTTGCATCATCAACCACGACATTCACATCGGGACGAGCATAGATATCCCCGACAAATTTCGCGAAGTGCTTGCCGACAACATCGACCATCAACGAATTTATGTCCGCTGCGAATACCGCCTTTGCTCCGAACATCAGAGACGACATGATATCGCGTCCACCGCCTGGGCCGATGATGAAAACGTCCGGGTCACCCTTCAGATAGTGCACTATCTCGGTGATGTCGTATTTGAGAAAGTCGAGCTTCGAGAAATCGCCGTCGAAATTGACTAGCGGCGTAGCAGCAGCAGCGTCTATCTGAACCGCGAGCATCGTCGGCAGTTCGCCGTTAAAGGTTTCACTGACTCCCCAGCCGGAGACCGAATGCCAGGGGAATACATCGACCCTGGAGAGCGAGTTCCACTCAATGAATAGCAGCTCCGGTCGCTTGCCCTCATTGATCAGCGCGAAATCACGCTTGGACGTTATCTCCAGAATGTCATCCCGATGAGAGAAGATCGCAAGGATCAGAAGGATGCAGATGCCGACCACCGCAAAGCCGACTGCCGGCCGCCTGCCCTCGAATGCGCCGAAGAATGCAGCTCCGACGCCCCCAACCGCTGCTATGATCGGGACCGCCGTGGGCGAGCCGAGATACTCCATAACGGCAACGATCGCGATACAGCCGCAGGCCGCACCCGCGAGGTCTGCAAAATAGAGCTTGCTGATCATCCTGGTGTAAGTCCGAAGTGCAATCGCGACGCAAATCCCGGCGACCAGGAAGGGTATGGTCCACTCAACGCATAGCAGAAACAGCCTGAAGAAGGAATCGAGCGTCATCTTCGCCTCGAATGGGAACCACTTGAAGAGAAGGAACGCACCAAGTGTACATGCAGAAAATAGGATGCCAAACGCCGACAGATACGGCGGGGAATCGCTCTTAATGAGCCGATCACCGAATACGTAGGTCAGGACCCCGCCGGCGCTCAGGCCGAAAAGCGCCATAGTGACCGCAAGAAACGAAAAGTGATAGAACATCACCACCGAGAAGAGGCGAGTGATGTTCACCTCGAGCATCAATAGCGCGAGGGTCGTAAAAAATATGCCCAAAAAGAGGAGCGATCTCCGCCCCTGGTGTCCTTCCAAACCTACCTCAATCCCTATCGATTAAAACCAGAGAATACACACCCAGGAAACACGTACAAAGCCCTGCCAATGTAGCCTGTGAACCGCCACAAAGTCAAACCGGGATTAGTTGGCGGTTGGCAGTTGATGGTTGGAAGTTTGGCCCTGATGCAGGCCAGCAGTTCCGCAAGCGTCGCCGGGGGTGTTCGGTTTTTAGGCTCGGATTGATGCATTAGGCACAGGCATCTTCGGTA
>JAFGIT010000254.1 GCA_016929465.1 Candidatus Coatesiibacteriota bacterium
GGACGATCATCTTGACGACCCATTACATGGCCGAGGCGGAGGACCTCTGCGAAAGGGTAGCGATTATAGACCGGGGCAAGATCCTGAATTGCGATACACCCTCAAACCTCAAGCGACTTGTTTCGACCGAGGTCACGATGCGAATGGAGACCACCCCGCTTCCGAGCAGCGGCTGCGATTTCTCGAGCCTGAAGGGAGTGGTCAACTGCTCGACGGAATTCGATCCCGAATTGCAGAAGAGCACCGTGAAACTGGTCCTATCCGGGGAGCGCTACGTGCCGGATGTAATCGACTTTGTGAAATCGAAGGACGCGCGTATTCACCTCTTGAGGATATCCGAGCCCACGCTCGAGGACGTGTTCATCAAGCTCGTCGGTCGTGGGCTTTCGATAGACACGAGCATCTGACGCACGATCGATCTGTTTCATTCAGCTAATGCCCCAACCGGGGCATCATGTGAGTAGCCGTGGGCACTGCTTCTGGCGAGCCCATGGATCAGGGGCAATATTTATTCTTGGCAAATTGTCATCTGATTAATCTGCTTTGCTCAGCTTATGCCCCAGCGGGGCATCATGTGAGTAGCCGTGGCGTGCAGGCCAAAGGCCAAACCCACGGACTCTGGGGAGCGCAAGACAAACCTTCCCCCCTCCCGCCAATCGCTCCCGCGATTGGCGGGAGGGGGGAAGCAATTGAGGGAAAGCCTACCCCCGATTCCGCGCGTTTCACACGCGGCTATTCAAATATCGCCCTTTCAGGGCGGCGTTGTATTGGTCATATTCACCAACGGGAATTGCATCCTGAAACTCACCCGCAATCTGAGGTCACCCCCCTTTGACCATTCCCTTGACCACGCAAATCTCTATAGGTAGGCTTCACCTTCACTCTCATCATACAAGACAGAATTAGATGGCAAGAAAAGACCGGGATTTCACCAGCGGCAGCTCGCTCGGGAATGTCCTTTATATGGGCATCCCATCCATGATCGGATTTGCCGCGACAAACGCATACGCGCTCATCGACATCTTCTGGATCGGCCTTTTAGGCAAGGAGCAGGTCGCGGCAATCACCTTATTTCAGGCATTCGCCTTCGTGCTTTCCTCGACGAATATGCTCATCGGCTCCGGCTCTGTTGCGATCATATCGAGGCGGTTTGGCGCCAAGGATCTCACCGCGACCAGGGACGTCATCCGCCAGACCATCCTCTTGAAGCTGATGGTCGCCGTGACATTCGGGAGCATTGGTTTCTTCCTGGTCGATGAGATACTCTCGATCATGGATGCAGAGGCGAGCGTTCTCTCTTACGGGATCGAATATGGCCTGTATTACATGGCGGGCCTGCCTTTCATCTTCACCTCGTTCACCATGTTCACTGCCCTGAGGGGCATTGGGCAAGCACCACGAGCGATGCGGCTGATGCTCTCGATGACTGCCCTGAACTTGGTACTGGATCCGATTCTCATCCTGGACAAGATGCCCCGCGCGCTGACCATGGCCGGTCTGAGGATCATTCCAGAGGGGATGCACATCGGCTTCGGACTCGGAATAAAGGGTGCGGCAATCGCCCGAGCCATATCGACGTTCATCTGTGTCATCGGGGGGATTTGGATGCTGAGGCATGGCACTGCAGACTTCCGCTTTGGACTGCTCCACGGCTTTCGGCCGAACTTCGAGATCATGCTCCGGATAATCAAGATTGGCATCCCGCCCGGAATTCAAAACGTGCTGCGAAATGTCATGAACTTCGTGACGACCTATTTCGTGGCGCTGTTCGGGACGACCGTCGTGGCGTCATTCGGGTTCTCATTCCGCATCCTACAGATGATGACTATCTTCTCGATCGGCCTATCGCTCGGGACATCTGCGATCGTAGGCATGAATCTCGGCGCCGGGAAGCCTGATAAGGCGAGCAGCGCGGTCAGGACGAGCGTCCTAATCGTCGCGGGATTGGTTGGGCTGATTGGCATCGTTATCGTGCTATTCGCGCCCTATTTGATGTCAGTCTTCACGGTCGATGCTGACGTGATTGAGGTTGGCATACCGGCTCTCAGGATCATGGTGATCGGCCAGATAATGATTGCCATTCGGATGGTCGTCCTGAGTGCGTTCAACGGCTCTGGGAACACCTGGCCTCCGGCAGCTATATCGGCGATCGGGCAGTCCTTCCGCATCGCGCTGATCGCGATGCTGATCTACGTATTCAACACGGACCAGATCGGCATCTGGTGGGCGTTCTCAATAGCAGCGACGATCGAGACCACGATCGCGTTCATCTGGTTCAGCAAGGGCCACTGGAAGCACCGAGAGGTCTGAGAAGCCGGGCTCGAATCGTCCTCTCCCCTACTGAACGTCCCCCCTCTTCATCCTTCAGATTTCATCCTTCACCTTTCCAGAGAGGGTTTCCCTTGCGCCTCGTTCGCTTCTTGCATCAGGAAGTCGTGCCTCCCGGCACGTGAATCGGCTTGAATCTGTCTGTCCCAGCCGGCCCAATCTCTATCGTAAAACCAGCGGCGAAGGTCAGAGAGTTCCTCTTCGGAAAGCGACTCTATCGATCTCTTGATCTCGCTAAGATTCCCAGTAGGGTCCTCCTTGTACGGTATCATCGAGTGCTTCTACGGATTTGGGATTGACTTGCCGTGATTTGATGATGATATCCCATGTCTGCGATACCCGTGTCCGGTGTGCCATCCGCTTGCGTGGTCCTGTCGGAGAGGCCTGCGTCGGTCGCAAGGCGGCTTCCAGCATCAATGCACGGGCTGGTCGGGGCGAGATAATATTCCCCCAATGGGCCCTCGACGAAAATCGGGTCTGCGTGGATGTTTCCCTCGCCGGGATACGCAGCATCGATACAGCAATATGCAGAGAGACATCCATGCAATGCGGAGCTGCCTCCCCAGACTATGCAATCACTGATCGTCAGCTCACCATCTTGACTGCAATAGATAGCCTCACCGAGGTTCTCGGCCATATTTCCGGAAAGAGTGCAGAAAATGATTGATGGGACGCTCTCGTTACAATATATGCCACCGCCATCTGATGATTCATTGGAGTAGATTAGGTTGTTTTCGATTGAAGGATAGCTATCTCGGCCGCAATAAATCCCGCCACCCCGTTGCGGAGAAATGTTTCTGCCTATTCTATTGTGGCGGATTACCGGATGGCTCTCCGAGCCAAAATATATTCCACCACCGTGTTCTCTATGTGCAGAATTACCCGTGATCTCATTGTTCTCGATAATTGCTTTGCACATTGACTCGCACCAGATCCCGCCGCCAGAATAGGTTGCCGAGTTATCGGCTACTATGTTATCTGCTATGGTCTGCGATCGGTAACCAAGGTAAAGACCTCCTCCTAGGCTTGATGCGTGGTTTCCTACAACAACGTTGCCTCGGATGACCGCATCAGAGCAGGTGCAGTATATCCCTCCGCCTTCGCCGTCAGTTGCTTCGACCGCGTTATCCAAGATGAGGTTACTTTCAATGAGTGGGTTGGTACCCGCATAGCAACAAATCCCAGCTCCGGCGCCGGACCACCCCGCAATACGGTTCTCGCGAATAGTGTTGCCAATGATCCAGGGCCCCCCATAGCAGAGGGTGCACCTAATTCCCCCTCCCCACCATTCAGCCGAGTTATTAGCGATATTGTTGTCTTTGATCAGGGCCGTGCTGTCCAAGCAACATATCCCGCCCCCATTGTACGCAGCATTGCCAGTGATTCGGCATCTCTCAATGGTAGGGGAAGAGCTAATGCATAGAACGCCGCCCCCTATACGGTATTCATCCAGAAGCATCCCAGAGCCGCCGCTGATGTCGCACCAGATGAGGCGGCATTTGTCGTCATAGGGCCGGCACCAATAGAACGTTATATTCTCCCAGGGCTCGTCTGGCGAGAGCCTCTCGAAGACTATGCGCTTCTCCTCAAGACCCTCGGCTATCAGACCTCCATAGGTGCATATCCCGACGTCCGGACCGAGACGCACCCTCGAACCCGGCAATATCGTGAGGACGGCCTGTTCTGCGACTATCACATCGGATGTCAACGCGATATCACCGGACAGTGTTTTATCGCTCTTGATGCTTCCGCCGTGAAATTCTGAGCATTCGATGACCTCGAATGAATAGATGCTTATGGACGATAGAAAATCCAGCGTCCCGGGCCGAGATAGGCCGGCCAAGAGTGTGTATTCCCCCGTCGGTCCAACAGGTGGGATATCGCTCGGAATTTCGACGGCGGCTATCTGCATTCTCGATTGATAGAAAAAACCGCTCGGGATATCCAACTGAGCGATCCAGGGGGCTATATTCTCGGACCAGGTCGATCCGCTGAGCGTGAAAAGCCTGCCGTCAGGCGTCAAGATGCCAACATAAACCGCAACCGATATAGGGTCCTCATCGAATTTGCGCCCCGATAGATCGATATTAATGATATCTCCGTCGAAGTAGCAGTCTCGATCGGCAAATATATAGACATCGGGCGCCGCGGCCGCCTCCGAGAATGCAGTCCCGATTGCCACAAGCATCAGAATAGATAGCACAACTCTCATTCCAATCTCCAAGACTCTCAGATATGTACGACGGGAAATCCAAGGACGACCGCGACAGCGGCTCTTACAGGCTGGAAAGCCCGCCCTACACCGCTTCCTCCATTGAACACTCGCCCCTTCATCCTTCAGCCCTTATCCTTCATCCCTTCGAGAAGTCCCTGTCGGACCGGATTTCTGACGGTTGACGAACTCAAGTCATTATATGCAATTATAGATATATCATGTTCCTAAGTGAGTCAAGGGCTATCCTGATGGTGATATGCGCTGTCCAATTGCTCGTGCTTTGATTACCAACGAAATCTGAATTCAATATTCTTAGGCGAATCTTCACCGGGCGCAAATTTGATCACAGACATTCCACATGTTATTCTCCCCCGAAAGAGAAACTCATCCGGGAGGGATGCGAATGAAAGAGAAACCGTGGAAGACGATGAGCCCATATAAGGGTGGATTCTTGATGGGCGTCGTCCTTATTCTATCTGTCTGGATTGCCGGCAAGTTCTTCGGAGCATCGACCACATTCGCCCGCAAGGCCGGGATGGTGATGAATTGGTTCAGCCCGGAGAAGGTCAGCAGTATGGCCTATTTCGTGAAGTATGAACCTAAGATCGACTGGCAGTGGATGTTCCTGCTTGGGATGCTAATCGGCTCGTTCATTGCGGCGATGGTCTCGGGCTCATTCAAGCTCCAGGCTTTGCCCGACATGTGGGAGAAGCGGTTTGGGAGGAGCGTAGCAAAAAGGGCCGTAATTTCCTTTTTCGGCGGGGCGATTGCCCTTTTTGGGGCCAGGCTTGCGGGGGGCTGCCCAACTGGACACGGGCTTAGCGGCATGACGCAGCTGTCGGTCAGCGGGCTGATATCGCTGGTCTTCTTCTTCATCGGCGGCATTGTGACTGCGCGTCTTCTATATGGGGGAGGTAAAGGCAAATGACGTTGTTCTGGGGAATCATTGCGGGACTGCTGGCTGGCTTCCTGATGCAGAGGAGCCGCGTGATTAGATACGACAAGCAGGTCGGTGCTATGCGGCTTGCGGATATGACGATTATCAAGTTCATGTTGACCGCCGCGATAACGGCTTCTGTCGGCATATATATGCTGCATGACCTTGGAGTCGTCAAGTTGAGTGTGAAGCCCACGCTTCTCGGCGCGAATATAATCGGCGGCCTGATCTTCGGAATCGGCTGGGGCATCGTCGGGTATTGTCCGGGGACCGCCGTCGGCGCCCTGGGTGAGGGGCGATGGGACGCTGTCTGGGGGCTCATCGGAATGGTCTTCGGCGCGGGCGTTTTCGCAGCTGTTTATCCAAGTATCAAGAAGAGCGTCCTGAAGTGGGGCGACTTCGGCAAGATAACGATCCCCGATGTGCTCTGCTTCAATCATTGGCTGCTCATTGCGGTCCTTTTGGTACTTTATTTGATGCTCTTCAGGTGGCTGGAGAATAAGAATCTCTGAGGGTTAAGATGAGAGTATTCGTAGTATTTTACAGCATGTATGGTCACATTTACCGCCTGGCGACGGCAGTTCTCGAAGGTGCGAGGGAGGTCGATGGATGCGACGCCCAAATATTCCAGGTGCCTGAACTGATGTCAGAAGAGGCCCTTGTGAAAAGCGGCGCCAAGAAGGCTCGTGATGGCTTCTCACACGTTCCCTTCATTGAGCCAAAACAACTACCTGACGCTGATGCGATCATCTTCGGCACGCCGACCAGGTTCGGCAACATGTGCGCTCAGATGCGGAATTTTCTCGACCGAACCGGGCAGCTATGGGCTAAGGGTGCGTTGATCGGAAAGGTGGGGAGCGTGTTCTCGAGCACCGGTGGCCAACACGGCGGCCAGGAGACGACTATCACCAGCTTCCACACGACTCTATTTCATCATGGGATGATCGTGGTCGGAGTGCCCTATTCGGCGAAGGGGCTCTCGGAGATGAGCGAAATCTCGGGAGGCACGCCTTACGGCGCATCGACCATCGCCGGATCGGATGGAAGCCGCCAGCCGAGCGAGAACGAGCTCGAGATAGCTAGGTTCCAGGGAAGGCACGTTGCCGAGATTACGGCTAAGCTGGTGAGAGCCTGATTCGCAGAATCTCTCCTGTCCGATGTCTATGGGACTGGGGCCAGGGCGTCCGCCTGGGACTTGAAGTAGATGACTACAGCGGCGCCACTCAGGGCGACAATTAGGCCAACCCATCTGCGCCAGGTGAGGGGTTCCTTCAGGAATAGCCAGGCAAATACGAATATGAAGACCATATTCAGCTGATTGAGTATGGCCGCGATTCCGGCGAGGGTGTACTTGAAGCCTGCGATCCAGAAGCCGAGCGCGAAATAGGGCCCTATAATCGAGCCGGGGACGATATACTTCCAGTGCTTATCGGGCAGCATGGCTCTGAGAAGCTCTCGTCTTTTGGGACTGAGAAGGACTATCACGAAAAGACTAAACGTCGCACCGATCAACCTGATCTGGATCGCCCACCAGAGTGGGCTCCGATCTAGTATCGGCTTCATCATCACGATACCGGCGGCCATCAAGAGAAGGCTCAGAATCCCGAGCCCGACTCCGATCAGCCTATTCTTATCGAACTCGATGCGGTCCGACTTCTTGGTGGATGCAAGTACGATTGCGAATACGATCATCGCGATCCCGATGAATCCGAGGGCCGGGAGCCGCTCGTCCAGGACAATGTAAGCCATGAGAATGACGGACGGCGCATAGAAGGCAGTGACAATCGCCCAGAGCGAAGCGCCTACCCTCTTGAGGGCGGCGAAGAAGACGGTGTCGCCCAGCGTCATGCCGATGAAGCCGCTCAAGATCAGCATTAGATAATCGTAAGCGGGGACGTCTATGAAGAGAGGTTGACCGACAATCGGGAGGGAGATGGCAAAGAGAAAGACGCCGATGATGTTCTTGAACAGGTTCAGTGTTATCGGCGGCATTTGAGAGCCGCCCTTCTTGAAGAGACATACTGCCATCGCCCAGAACAGGCCCGAGAGGATGGCGTATATCTCCCCGGCGTATTTCTCCATTACTTAAATGACTCCCTTTTGTGAATTCGACTGGCCAATGGCCCAAGTGACCGATATTGGGGACTGGCTACCCCTAAGTCAATCGGATTCGCCGGAATCCGCCGTGAGATGTCGATACGGTCGGAGTGGTTGTACGCCCTGCTCAGAAGATAGCGACAACCAACGCCCCCACAAGGGCGATCCCCAATTTCATCGCCTTGCCTGCGCTTAGTGGCTCCTTGAGGAATATTCGGGCGAAGGCGGCGATGAACAATACATTGACCTGCGCGAGGATTGCGGCTCCGCCAACCGCGGCAAGTTTGAAGCCTGCGGTCCAGAAGATGCCGGCGATGTATCCACCCAGCGCGGCTCCAGGCAGCATGTACTTCCAATTCATCGAGGGACGCAGCGCGGCGAAGGTGGCCTTTCTGTTCTTTCCGATCAATGCCAAAACCGCAAGCCCGGCAATCGCCGCCAGGAGCCTAATCTCCATGGCCCACATAAGCGACACTCTAGCTAGCGCTGGTTTCATGATTATCACGCCCAGCGCAGTGCTTATCAAGCTCGCAAAGCCCAGCACAAGGCCAGTAAGGCGCTTCCGGTTGAAGGTCTGTTCGCCCTCGGCCTTCACCGTGCAAAATGCTATCGAAAGCACGATTATGCCGGCCCCGATGATATCCAATAGGCCGATCTTCTCGTCCAATGCGAAATAGGCCATCAGGATCACGGTGGGGCTGTAA
>JAFGIT010000255.1 GCA_016929465.1 Candidatus Coatesiibacteriota bacterium
CGAGCGGATAGAGCCCCTCCTGCCATCCATCGGGGTAGATATTCGACCAATGACGCTCTGCTGGGCCGCCAAGGTCATACGTCAGAACCAGATAGACATCAACGCAACGCTCAACCTTGGAGTTCGAGCACCCCACCGTGATCTGGAACATATCCCCGAACTCATAATTATCCGAATCACTCCAGACGGACATGACGAGCTCGCCTGTTACACCTCTACCCAAGAGCGGGATAGTCAGGTTGGCCGCGTTGGAATCGTTGGAATCGACGCTGAGATTCCCCTCATATTCACCCTCCTCGAGCGGAAGGAAGCGAACGATCGTGACCATGCTCTCGCCAGGGTCCAGGATTTCAGGAAGAACGCTCAGGACCTCGACCTCGAAAGCATCGGAGTCCGAATGAATGCCATCGATCCGCAGTGGGAGGAGACCTACACTCTTGATCTTGAGCTGCTTCTCCTGCGGAATTCCGACGCCGACCTCTCCGAAGTCGATGCGGCTGGAGCTGACAGATATGTGCGGGGCAGGGAATTCGAATCTGCACTTCGCGTCTGGCATCGAGGGAGCAGACTCCGTGTTACCCACGATGTCGGTCGCCACTGTATAGAAGGCATAGAGACCGTCCCCATCGGGGCAATCGAATGCGAAGGTCCCCCTTGAATCGGCGATTCTAAGCCCCGAATCAAGCCAGCTCCCATCATCGAGGCGATACCACAACCCGACTTCGCCGATCCCGGAACGGGCGTCTCGAGACGAGAAGGAGACCGGGATGGGCAGCTTGTCAGAATACTCGGGAGCGGAAGCCGTGGAACTTGGCGGAGTCAGGTCTATCTCGATGGCGTCATCAACGCCAGCAAATGGCTCGCTGTTGGATGCCCTATCATACGCGCGTGTGTAGAACTCGTAAGTTCCTTCAGATAAGCCCTCGGGGGTGAAGTCGAATTGCCCTGTGCTCCCCGAGAATTTCTTGATAAGGGACCAACTGCTCCCCTCAAAGCGGACGTAGAGGTTGACACTGCTTATCCCTGAGCCGGAATCGGAACTGATATAGTCAACATGGATAGGTGGCGTATTGGTGAATTCTGAATCCACGGAACAGGAAGAATCAGGTGATGTCCTATCAACCATGATCGAGACATCTGACGATGACGGCGCTCCCTCCTGATTGCCCGCCTTATCAAACGCGAGTGTGTAGAATCCATAAACACCGTCGCTCAAGGCATCAGGTGTGTAGCTGAATGTCCCGGTCTCACTCTGTGCTGATAGGCCGCTGTAGGTAAACAGACCGCCATTGAATGACACCCACAGGCGAGTTTCCGCAACACCCGAAATTGGGTCTTCGACGGCGAAATTCACTTCAATCGGGAAGCCGGAGTACAGGGATTTCGAACTTGCCTCGGAGATGGGAGCGGTACGATCGAAAACCACGGCCAGGTCTTCTTTGTCAGGCCTTCTCTCGGAATTGCCCGCTCTATCGACTGCTATTGAGTAGAATGCGTAGAGGCCTTCAGAGACAGACTCCGGGGAGAATTCGAATTTGCCCGATGTCCCTTTGCCCACGAGGCCAGTATCTGAATAGGCGGAACCATTGACCGAGACCCAGAGTGAGACCTCAGATACGCCGGCTCTCTCATCGCTGGCTTCGAATGATATGCTCAGCGGGAAACCTCTTGTATAGTCTGATTTGCATGAGATGGACGACTCGGGAGCGACCCGGTCGAAGACCAGTGCCCCACCGTCGGGCGTTCCAGCCGAGGTCTCTATATTGCCCGCATTGTCCGCCGCGATTGTCGCGAAGCGATACGTCCCATCGCCGTAAGGCGGCGTGAAGAAAAAGGTTTCGTCTTCGAGCAATCCTGGAGCAGTTGCTTGGAGGCCAGAATCCTCCCAATCCCCACCATTGAATGAGAACCAGAGCTCGACACTGCTCAGTCCACTCAGCGAGTCGCTCGCGGTATATGGGACCTCAACCGGCGAATGATTCGAATGGATGCCATCGGGCGGAATTGAGGCCATTGAGGATGGTGGAGTGCAGTCATAGACGGTGCTCGCAGGAGCTGTATCGGGAAGACCCTCGAGGTTGCCGGAATTATCGATTCCCCTCGTGCAGAGATAATACGTCCCCTCACCCAAAGATGTGAGATCGACTTCGATTATTCCCTCGTCGGAACCAGCCGATGCGGCCGCCTTTGTCCATGCCCCGTCGCGGCCTCTTATCCATGCCTCCACCAAGGCCACACCGGAGAGTGAGTCCGCAGCGCTATAGGCCAACTCAATGGTGCCAGCATTGGTGTATTGCGGAGCGCTGCAATCCGTCTCAGGAGGCGTCCAGTCTATTATCGAGGAGCAGTCTGGAGCGGCGGGCGGCTGCTCAGCGTTTCCGGCGGCATCCGTCGCAATTGTGTAGAATTGGTATTTGCCCTCGGCGACATTGTCCGGGGCGAAAGTGAACGTCCCAGATTCATGTTCATCCGATAGACCTGTTACAAACCACTCGCCCTCTTCGAACTTTGCCCACAGGGAGACACCGGTCACCGATGTGACAGTGTCGCTCGCCTCAAAGGCGACATCAATTGGGAACGCTACGGCGTATGGGGCGGTTTGAGCGGAAGACTCCGGCGGATTCAGATCGACAAGTGTCGAGCAATCATAGCCCCAGGGCGGGGCCTCCTCCCGATTGCCTGCCCTATCGGTCCCGACTGAATAGAACCTATACTCGCCCTCTACTCCTTCAGCGGAGAAATCGACAGTGCCCGCCTCATCATGGACTGTCGTGAACAGTGACCATTCGCCGTCAAACCAGCTGTAGATTTCAATCGATTCGATTCCATACAATTCCAGCGAGGTGTAGGCTATCTCGAACTCGGAGGATGCGGAGAGCTCAGGGGCGGTCACCGAAGTGACTGGCTCGATAGGATCAAAGAGCGTGGTCGTATCGGCGTGGGATGGAACCGGCTCGAGCAGGCCGCTTCCATTCATTGCCCTGGTGTGGAACTGGTAATATCCCTGGTCGTCGTGGCAGATGAAGGTGAATGAGCCGCTCATTTCTGAGGAGGCGGTCGCCGTCGTAGCCCAACTGGAAGCCATGGCAGCCTCGAGCGTCTCACCGTAGCGGTAGTAGAGCGTAACCGAGTCATAGCCGTCCGCACCGACATCGACTTGGAAATCGAGCTCAACGACATCATGCGTAACGCACTCGGGACCCGTTACGTTCGAGAGAGCGAGTCGCGGGTCATATAGGCAAGTCGCGTCGGGCTCTCCATCCGTCCCCTCGGTATTACCGGCTTCGTCAGTCGCGGAAACGTAGAAGTCGTAATGGCCGGGGCCCAAGTCTGCGACCCATTCGAATACGCCTGCGGAATCGCCGCTCTCCTCGCCAGTGTCGCGCAGGGTGTCGTCATAATTGCCTTCCGGATCAGTGTAGCGATAATACAAGGCCACGGACACAATCGAAGTCAGGGCATCTTCAGAGCGATACTCGAGACTGATTGCCGTGTCGTTCACTGCGGTATCGACCCAGGCAGTACTAACTGGCGGCTCGGTGTCGAACGCGCAGGAAGCATCTGCGCTATTAGGCGTCTCCGTGTTGCCGGCGCCGTCGGTGGCGATGCCAGCGAATTCATAGAGGCCGCTGCCAAATGGCAGCTGCACACTGAAAGCGCCCGTATCGGCTGCATCCGAATGACCAGTATCCTGCCAATCGCCGCCGTTAAATCTATACCAGAGCGAGAAATTCACGATGCCAGTCAGCGCGTCGGTCGCCGAATACTCGACCGATATCGGTGAATCGGCCGTCCACTCGGGACAACTGATCGACGACTCGGGGGGCATTCGGTCCACAATTACCACAGCATCATGCTCTGGAGGTGGTATCTCGCTGTTATCACACTTGTCTAGCGAAATGGTCATCAATTCATACGGGCCGTCGCCGCCATCGGGAATGGTCTCGAATGGATTTAGTTTGAAAGAGCCGGACTCACCCTTCTCAACAAGCCAGGAATCGACCCATTCTCTGTCGCCCTCCTTTCTAAGCCAGAGCCGAGTTTCCTTCACGCCACCACCTGAATCGCTAGCTTCGAAGGCCACTATAAATGGGATCTCATTGGTGTATTCAGCCACAGTACAATGCGATTGGGGCATCGTATAGTCAACGTAGGTTGCGGCATCGGGATCATCCGGTGCCGTTTCCACATTGCCGGCCTTGTCGCGAGCTATTGTATAGAACTCATACAGTCCATCGCCCTCATCGAATGACATAGTGAACTGCCCTTCTGTGCCGCTCGAATCCTGACCCGACAGTGTGTAGCCGCGATTGTTATGCCGAGCATATAGGGCGACAGAGGCTATCCCTGACTCCTCGTCGTAGGCTGCATAGTTGATCGTTGCTGTTTCCCTGTTGGCCATTTCGGGAGCTGTGCAGGATGA
>JAFGIT010000256.1 GCA_016929465.1 Candidatus Coatesiibacteriota bacterium
AGGGCGAGTTGCTCAGCCCCCCATTCCACGAATGCTATATCCGCCCACATTAGGAGGCCATACGCCGAGAAGCCTGTCCGCTGATAGACATAGACGTTGTAGTGCCTCATCCAATGCTCGATAGCGGGCGCAATGAAGCTGTCTTGCGTGGCGAATATGGCGAGGTTCTTTCTTCCTTCCTGATGAACGTGGCGAATGGCTTCGCCGCTGTCGGTCACCTCGCATGGCACATTTCTCCAGGCTGAAGGCCAAGCCGAGCTCGGCGACGTGCGAGGCGACGATTTCCGGGGGAAACAAAAGGAGCCTGGAAGTGGCTCAGCCACCCGTTTTCCTTCTCGAGGACCTGGTCGGTTCGGGCGAGAGACAGGAGTATCTCTTCGTTGTCGGGCGAGTGGCGAAGCGCGTTCAAGAGACACTCGCGGGTGCGGGCTGGCTCACCGAGTGAATCGTAGCACTGCGCCATCTGAAAATGCGGCACCCAGGTGTAATAGCTGGGCTCGATGAAGAAGATATTCTGCTTGGGAATCTCGCAGCGAGTGGCGCAAGAGTACCGGTGGACCGCCTTCCGGTAGTCCTTGAGTTCGATATACACATCCCCGAGCAAGACATATCCCTCCGCGCGTTCGGTATCATCCAGGAGTGAAGCCATGAGCGCGTCGCGGCACTTCTCGAGCATCTTATGGTATTTTGCCTCATCGCCCCCCTTGTGCCTGCGGGATAGTGCCCAGTAGCAGCGGGCGAGATAATAGGCGACCTGCCAACGCTCATGGCTGCCACGCCCATCCGCAACGGCCAGATACTTACGATAGCAGCGGGCGGCCGACGCGTGATGGCCCACATCGAGGTGTGTGTTCCCGAGATAGAACCAGGACCGCCTGTCGCTCGGATTTTCCTTCACCGCCTGCTTCAGGTTGGCCAGGTTCATCCGCTGCCGCTGCCTCGCCCTCTGGAGGTTCCGCAGATTATGTCTCGCGCTGCGGTCGTGATAGACCTTCAGCGGTTCAGCACGGACGCATTTCTCGGGAGGCACCTCCAGCACATTATGCGAGGCACGCTTCCACTCGATCCCGCTGTCGCGCCGCAAGAGCCGTTGGCCAAAGAATATTTGCTCCACGATCAGCTTGCCATCAGGGCCCTTCTTCGCGCCCATCATGTAAACCCGCGGCATGATCATCAGGTAATCCGGGTCCCCTGTCCGCCGTAGCCTTGGCGAAGGCGGGTCGACCGCCTTCAACGCATTCTTCCAGAGCGGCCGATTCTCCTCAGGGATATACTCATCCGCGTCGATAGTCAGAATCCAATCGCCGGTCGCCTTCGAGTTCGCAAAATTCCGCGCAGCCGAGAAATCATCGCACCACTCGAAGTCGTATATCTTGTCGGTATATCTCGCCGCGACCTCCTTCGTGTTATCAACAGAGCCGGTATCGACAACGATTATCTCATCCGCGACGCCCTCCAGACTGGAAAGGCAGCGATTAAGTATGGAACTCTCGTCGCGAACAATGAGGCAAGCAGAGATGGTGGGGGCATCAGCGCTCAGACTCAAAGTCACGGGCTCGGTCGACACTTAGCGGATTACTATAGGAACCGAGTCAGGGAATTGTGATTTGAACCGGACACAAGGCAATATCCGAGGCAAAGCTCCCGTCTGAGGCAATTACAGCTCCGAGCCAATAGTAGGTGCCTGGAGCGAGACCTTCCGGGATAGTGTGCGTAGTCGGGGGCAGATTCGGATATGAGACGCCCGAATAGAGCGTGCCCTCAACGTATGGTGTTGGGATGAATGTCATCCATGGCCAATAGGCGAACCATTCGAGATCTTCCGGAGCGAAAGCGAAGTATATTGCCCCCTCAACCTTCACGCCACGATTCTCGTATGACGGATAGAATGTCATCTCCTCCCCGGGGACATACTCAGACTTGTCCGTTCTGACTTCCACCGCTGGCGGAGGTGGAGGAACACTCGGGTAATGGTAGCCGATGTCGTAAGGCGACTCATCAGGGACGCCATCTGTTCGCGTTGTAAGCCCCTCGAGAACAGGAATTGATCCCGAGGTGATGTCGAGGCAGCGGCTGGAATGCAACTGACCGGATTGATTATTTGAGAGATAGCACCCGCCCAGGGCTCCTTTGAGAATAAGGGGTCGTACGCAATAGGCGCTCCCGAGATATTCTCATCGAGCGTGAAGGGAATGCAACAGTCGTATACTCGTGCCCAGCCAAAGGCCATATTGATATCCGATCGAGCATCGAATGCGCTGGCTTCAATTTCCCCTCCACCAGGGAATCCCAATTCGACAGTCGCATTTCGAAACGAACATTGGAAAATAGCTTTAAATGTGTAGGCGACAGGCTCCCTTGTCAGGAGCCTCAGATCGAAGTCCTCAAACGAGCAGTTGAGGAGCTGGGCGATACCTAACGAACAGACGATATCCATTCTTCCAGGGCCGATGAATGTGGAGTGCGATATCATAGCCCATGAGAATGGTGTGCAATCCTCTGGAACAGTCAAGAAGCTCTTTTGGAATGTGCACCGTATCATGCGGTCCAATTTTATGTAATTGCCGTCCTCTGAAAGCCACATGGCATCACAATCGACGAAAGCACAGTCCTCGAGATCCAAGAAGGGGCCGCTTTGATATGCGCCCAGTTGAAGAATTGGCGTGGAGTTAGAACGGAGATTTATGAAATCGACTGAGACCATTTCCACCCATCGCGTTGATTCGATGCGGATCATAGCGCCGCCATCCCCTGCATCTTCAAGCATCTCCGTCCCGAGAAAGGTGACATTAGATAGAGAGCAGTCGGCCCATTGATACGTGCATGACAATATGGCCGGGGATGTGCCCGGATCGATGAAGGTCA
>JAFGIT010000257.1 GCA_016929465.1 Candidatus Coatesiibacteriota bacterium
CTTCCCTGGCAGCTGCCTGATCTCAGTCTCCCATACATCGACGGAAATCCCCTTATCCGCAAGGGCCGCGTAGGTTGCCTCCCTGGTCCCGTCAGAGTCAGCGAAATCATCAGCCACAAGCAGGACATCATTATGGGGTGTGAAGGTCGGGGGACCGAACGCGCAGGCGTTCTTCCTGGTCCCTTCGTTGCCTTTCCCATCTCTGCTGGTGATGTCGAGGAACACGTCTTCGTCTGCGGGCATATAGCCGAAGGCCATATAAAGTCCTTCTGTGTATTGGAAGAAGTTCACGTTGCCCTGCGGCTCGCCAGCTCTGTTGCGCAGCGTTGCGTCGATCGAATAGATGTCGCCTGGCTCGATAATGAGCGCGTATGCATAGAAGAACTCTCCCTGCTCAAGCATCCTGGGGCTTCCGTTCGCGTATGCTACCCAGGGCGGTGTTTTATCTTGGCCGGTCACCGTAATCTGGAAGGTGCCGGTCCACTTCCTGCCGCCGTCCTCGAAGATGTCATAATCAACTTCGTAGATAAGACCGTTGGGGGCATCGGATTCGATTAGCTGGATGAGGCTGTCCTCACTCGAGTATGCCTCGAGCGTCTCTCCGGGCTGGATGTCGCCAAGTGAGGCGCTGTCGTTGTAGATCTCGGCGTAATAGCCGCCCCTGGCGTTGACATAAGGGCTCCGCACGAATGCTCTCAGCCTGACGTTCGAAGCTGGCTTGGTGCCAATGTTCGTCACAGTCGGCAGTATAACGATGACCTCACCGGGATTGGCTTCCCCATCACCGTTTCCGACGTAATCGTAGATCTCATGCGACTGGAGCGAGACTTCGGGTCCACCGCCAAGAGAGACCTTTATCGTGTCCGCGAATATCGGGCCGTCTTCCTCATAGCCCATCATCAGCTTCAGTTCAAGGATGCTGTCGGCTGGGCAATCAGGCGAGATTACAAATCGGAATGGGGTGTCGGGCGCTCCCTTTCCGTATGATTTGAGCAATGGTGTCTCGGCCACTCCCTGCGTAACCTCTACATAGTCGGAATCAGAAGAGAGCATCAGGTATGCGGTCAAGATCCTGGAACTTGTGAGGTTCCTCATCTGGATGGAAAGGTCGATGGTCTCGCCGGGATCGGCCGTGCCATTTCCGTTGCCAACTACTTCCGCGAGGGACCATGAGGCAACCGAGACTTCCGTCATGCCTCTTTTGGAGAATATTTCAACCATTGCCTGTTGATGCTCTGAATCGAAGTATTCCGTATCGGCCCATAGGGCTGCATCCCTGGCATCCAGGAATGAGGGATATGGAGAGCCATAATAGAAGAGCGTCCCGAGCGCTATTCTATCGGCGACGTCGGCCCCGAAGAGCTCGCGGATATCCCAGAGTGCCCCCGACCATATCTGTCCGTCGTGATGGCTCTCGCCGGCAAGATCGAATGGATAGACGAGGTCGTTATCGAGATTCCTGAGATATGGAGGCATCCACCATTCACCGAGGAGTGGATCGTCGTGCAGGCTGCAGGTGAAGTAATCGGCGTAGCCCTCATTCAGGGTCAGGTTGGAGAAGTCTTCGAATGATGTGTTGTGAACCACAGCGTGGCCGTATTCGTGCATGACGACATCTGCCTCGTGTGCGGGGTCCCTAATTGTGCCGTCGCCGAGCATGATCCTATTGTAGCCAGGGCTGAACATCGCGTTGTTGAGATCGGTCCCGTAGTGGGTTGTAACCGGAATCTCGAAGTCCATGCCATCGTATTCGAGGTGGTCTTTCAGCCAGGCGTGGATCTGATTGACGTGATAGAAGACACATACCTCATCGAAGTGCGTGCTCAGGGGCGAGTAATCCCACATGAAGGTCGCGTCACCCTCGTATGAGGCGGCCGCGACATCTTCGTTCAACGCCCTGCAGTATGGTCCTTCGAGAGTGGCTGTAACCTCTCCCTCGGCGTCATAATAGCCATCTGAGTCTGTATAGTGGGTGCCACCGGCTGAGGAGACCTTCATATCCCGAATCGGCAGCTCTTCGAGCGGGGTCTTATCGGGGCTTTCGTCATATACATTGCCGGTAACTCGGCTGAATAACATCTCATTCTTGAAGTAAAGGATATTTCCTGTCTCCGCATCGATCAGAGCGACGAACGAGCCGATGGGGTCACTACACAGGATCTTGACCTCATAAGACAGGCGGAACCTCTCGGTCGGCGCTATAACGAGTCTGCTCTTGATGGTGATGTCCGAGGTTTCAGCGGGGGATATGAACGAGAGGGTGACATCCTCGGCGTCGGAGGCGGAGAGCACCGGCTCTGTTACGACATCGATGTCTCGATAGAATTCGCCATTGATCAGGCGGACGAGCCCCGCTCCATCAACATGAGCGGCAAGTCCCGCCCTCCAGACGGGGACCCCATCAAATTGCTGCTCGAAGTAGGTGTGCTTGTAGCTGTAGGAATTAGTGGTCTTGAGCGGGACGAGTTTATCGAGGTCAGGCCGAATCCCGTATAGCGCTCCGCAGTATTCGAGGACCTTCTCCGCCAAACGAGCTTCCTCTCTCCCAGCGACATTCAGGAGACGACCATGGACACTTCGTGGAGTGCCTGTTTGGTCACTGAATTCTACTTCGACGGGACTTTTTGCAGTTAGCAGCTCCAAGGCCTGGAGCTGGGCATCTGTTTGCGAGCTCGCTACGTGGGGCTTGAGGGGAATCTCCAAGGGATGATTGTCGCCGGTTGGTTGAACGAATGCTGCCGAGAAGACCGGCAGGCATAGGAGGATGGCTGTGACAGCCATTAGATGGAATTTGGGGCGTCTGTGTGACATTACGTACTCCTTTTCTGGACCGGCCCGAGAGCCGCTGCCGGCTGGTATCTTGGACGATACCGTGGATTGGTATTTAGTATCATTCATGCATTGAATCATCTCATTGCCTCTGATGTTGGTCGGAGGACACAAGTATCCCCCAATAACGATTCAACAAAACTCGGGCGAAGGAGTTTCGGGTTCTCAGAGGGCAGCGAGATGCTCGATTGACTTGCCGACTGCATGTGACTTTCAGTGCTCGTCTGAAGACGGTCTGCGATCTGCGCCGAATAGTCGCGAGAA
>JAFGIT010000258.1 GCA_016929465.1 Candidatus Coatesiibacteriota bacterium
ATCCATGGGGCAACTCATATCTGGTGTTCGTCTCCGGTCTTCCCGGCGGCAAGTCATCCGACAGCTACGCTTGGTGTATCTCAGCGGGACCGAACGGGATCATCGAGACGCCCACCTCCGAAGAAGAGGTCCAAGAGGACGACATCGGGGGATGGATTAGGTAGTAGAAGATATCCAACCTGCACCAGACTTTCACAGATCCAGGTCAATGCAGATCGCTATCGCTTTGGCGATATTCGAGACCACATCTTGTGGTAGAACGCCGAGTCGTTTGACGAAGCGTCGAGTCGATACAGAGCGAATTTGAAACGCATCTGCTGCGGATGGCTTAGATAGCCCGTTGCTTTCGTTTGGATTGACGCTTGTCATCCACGGGAAAGCCTCATATTCGGGGGACCACTTGGTCATCGGCACAATAATCCGCAAAGACAATCTTCCGATACTCAAGGAACTCATGACAAGCGCGGGGCGCGTCTTTGATATTTCGGCTCCTCTGGTAGGCGTTAAATCAACCAGCCAGATTTCGCCCCTATCAGGATTAGTCCTCAAAATCCTCGTCGTCCAGGCAAGTGAATTCTGTCAGATCCGGGTCGTTTTCATAGTGGCTTGCGGCAGCTTTGGCCGCTGCCTCCAGATAGGGGGCCCTGTCCTTCGCGGGCATTGAAAGCAGCCAATCAAGAAGTTCTGCATGCCGTCGAGTTATATCAGGTTGGTCAGCTGCATCCTGCGGCGGATTGTACCGATTTTGATCGACCGCATTTCCTTTCTGGTCGCACTCTTCTATTACAACGACTTCCGCCCGAGGTCCTCCGGGTGATAAATCCATTTGATGCCCTCAATTAGTTTCATATATGCACAGTTAATGTGGTGTACTCAACTGGAAATGTCAAGTTTTGGACACAAGTCATCGTAAAAGAGAAAAAGGGGGACGCCGGAGCGCCCCCCATGAATTCACAAATCTCGGCTGCGTGTAATTTTCGCAGCCGCTTGGACAGGCTGGAAAGCCCACCCCACAATTGTTACCTCTTGAACCTGACGGCGGCCTGTGCTGCGGCAATTCTCGCGACTGGCACCCTGAACGGGGAACAGCTGACGTAGTTCATGCCGACCTTGTGGCAGAACTCGACCGAATTCGGCTCACCGCCATGCTCACCGCAGATGCCGATTTTGAGCTTCGGATTGGTCTTTCTCCCGCGCTCGACGCCCATCTTCACCATTCCACCAACGCCATCGACATCGATGCTCTGGAATGGATCCCTCGGAAGAATGCCGCGCTCGAGATACTCGGCGATGAACTTGCCGGCATCGTCACGGCTGTAACCGAACGTCATCTGGGTCAGGTCGTTCGTCCCAAAGGAGAAGAACTGTGCAACCTTCGCCACCTGGTCCGCAACCACGCATGCCCTCGGGATCTCGATCATGGTGCCGACGAGGTAATCGACCTCGGTTCCCATTCTTCCGAAGACCTCCTTGGCTGCAGCATCGACAACCTTCTTCTGGTTCTCGAGCTCCTCGACCTTGCCGATTAGCGGGACCATAACCTCGGGGAAGACCTTCACGCCTTCCTTCTTCACCGTGCAGGCTGCCTCGAAGATCGCAGTCGCCTGCATCTCGGTGATCTCCGGCATGGAGATACCCAGTCGGCAACCACGGTGACCGAGCATCGGGTTCATCTCTTTGAGTTCTTCGACCTTATTCTTCAGGTGCTCAAAAGACACACCCATATCAGCCGCGAGTGACTTGATATCGGATTCGGCTGAGGGAAGGAACTCATGGAGCGGTGGATCCAGGAGGCGGATTGTGACCGGTAGGCCGTCCATCGCCTTGAAGATGCCGATGAAGTCCTCACGCTGCATCGGGAGAAGCTTCTTGAGGGCCGCACGTCTTCCCTTCTCATCCTCGGCAAGAATCATCTCACGCATCGCCGGCAGACGGTCCGCCTCGAAGAACATGTGCTCTGTTCTCGTGAGGCCGATGCCCTCTGCACCGAAGTCGCGGGCTCTCTTCGAGTCCTTCGGGTTGTCCGCATTGGTACGAACTCCGAGCTGGCGGACCTCATCGACCCAGCCCATGAACTTGCCGAAGTCCCCGGACATCTCGGGATCGACGAGCTTCGCGGAGCCTGTCGCAACGAGCCCCTTCGCCCCATCGAGAGTGATGATATCGCCTTCCTTGAGCGTTACGCCACCGACCGTCATGGTCTTCTTTTCTTCGTCGATCGAAAGGGCGCTTACGCCTGCGACGCAGCACTTGCCCATTCCGCGTGCAACGACGGCCGCGTGTGAGGTCATTCCGCCGCGTGCGGTCAGGATACCCTCTGCAGCGATCATTCCGCCGACGTCCTCAGGAGATGTCTCGGCTCGGACCAGGACGACTTTCTCTTTGCGCTCTTTCGCAGCAATCGCGTCATGCGCGTGGAAGACGATGCCGCCAACCGCAGCGCCAGGAGATGCAGGAAGTCCTTTTGCTATAACATTGAGTTTCTCGTTCGGATCGATGCCCCTGTGGAGCATCTGCTCGATGTGGTCAGGCTCTACGCGAAGGATTGCTTCTTCCTTCGTGATCATGCCGCTTTCGACCATGTCAACCGCAACCTTGATCGCAGCCGGTCCGGTCCTCTTACCGTTTCTCGTCTGGAGCATATAGAGCTCGCCGTGCTCGATGGTGAACTCGATGTCCTGCATGTCGCGATAGTGCTTCTCGAGGCGCTCTCTAATATCAACGAGCTGATCATAAGCGTGTGGCATCTGCTCTTTCAGCTTACCGATCTTCTCGGGTGTGCGGATACCGGCTACGACGTCCTCGCCCTGGGCGTTCATCAGATACTCGCCATAGAACTCGTTCGCGCCGGTCGCGGGGTCTCTCGTGAATGCCACGCCGGTTCCGGACTTCTCGCCGGTGTTGCCGAAGACCATCGCCTGGACGTTGACCGCGGTGCCCCAATCTTCGGAGATGCCATACTTCGCCCTGTAGGTCTTCGCACGCTCGTTGAACCAGGACTTGAAGACTGCATTGATGGCGAGTTTGAGCTGCTCTATCGGGTCCTCTGGGAATGCCTTGCCAGTTTTCTCCTGGACCATCTTCTTGCCCGCCTCGGCAACAGCCTTCAGGCTGTCCGCGGAGAGCTCGGTGTCGAGCTTCGCACCGTGCTTTTCCTTCTCGGCCTCGAGGATCTTCTCGAACGCGGAGTGAGGCACGCCCAGGACGACATCGCCAAACATCGTCACGAATCTTCTATAGCTGTCATAAGCAAAGCGGGCGTCGCCGGCCTTCTTGGCCAATCCCTCGACCGTGGTGTCGTTGAGGCCCAGATTCAGGACCGTGTCCATCATGCCAGGCATGGAAACACGTGCGCCGGAGCGTACCGAGACCAGCAGCGGATTCGCGGGATCGCTGAAGCTCTTGTTCGTTAGGGCTTCCACCTTGGCAAGCTGCTTCTCTAACTCGGCCCACATACCCTCGGGGTAGTTGCCGCCGCTCTTGAAATACTCGATGCAGGCCTCTGTGCTTATGGTGAAACCCGGTGGAACCGGTATGCCCAACCGGGCCATTTCCGCAAGGTTCGCGCCTTTACCTCCCAAGAGGTCTTTCATCTCAGCGCTGCCCTCAGCGCTGCCACCACCAAATGCATATACGTACTTGTGTGCCATTTTCTGGCTACCTCCGATCAATTTGTCTTAACGGAAAGGATTTCAAAGAGAAACCTGACACGGGCAAATCGTCAGATTGCCTAATTCCTCTCCACGACGATCTTGGAAAAATCAGCAATAGAACTGAACATATTCGTCAACCTCGCCAACAATGCAAGGCGATTTTGCCGGATGCCCTCGTCATCGACCATGACCATCACATGATCGAAGAAATCATCTATAGCAGGCCGCAAGCCAGCAATCAACCTCAGCGCGGCGAGATATTCTCTCTTCTCGACTGCTAGTCGGACCTCGTCCTCGATCCCCCTGATGCTCTCGAACAGGCGAATCTCCTGGTCCTCGTTCAGGAGGCCAGGATTCAATTCCCCCCAATTCTCGCCCTTCAGGATGTTCGAGGCTCGCTTGAGGCCGGTCGTGAGCGATTCAAACTGCTCATCTTTGGAGAACTCCTGCAGCGCGAGCGCCCTCGCCCTGAGATCGACCACGTCGTCGCAATCGCACGCAAGGACGGCGCCGACCAGGTCGTGCCGCATTGATTCCCGGTTCACGAGGTTGAATGACAGGCGCTGCTTGACGAACTCGAGGATTCGCTGGCCCAATCCCTCATCGGGCTTGATCAGCCCATCCTTCTCGAGCCAGACTACGGCTGCATCGAACGCCGCAAGGAGCGGCAGGCCATACCCGGAGTCCAGGAGAATGGATACGACGCCCTGGGCCTCTCGCCGAAGTCCGAGCGGGTCCTGCGAGCCCTTCGGGATGTGCCCAGCGCCGAAGAAGGCGCAGAGGCTGTCGATCTTGTCCGCGAGCGCGAGCACGCGTCCGCAATCCGTCTTTGGCGGCACATCGTCGATGCCCCTCGGGCGATAGTGCTCCGAGATCGCATCACCGATCTCCCCCGCGTCACCCGAGAGTTTCGAGTAGGCGCCGCCCATAACTCCCTGGAGCTCGGGAAATTCGCCGACCATGTGCGTGACCAGGTCCGCCTTGCACAGAAGCCCAGCACGCCCACAATGCCCCTTGAACTCGTCGATTGGGCATCCGCCGACCTCCGCTTCGCCGGAGAAAAAGAGGTCGGCTATCTCGGGCGCCAGCTTTGAGAGGCGCCTCGACTTCATTAGTAGGTCCCCAAGTCCCTTGTGCAAGGCCATCCCCTGCAGACGCGGGAGTATCTCCTCGAGAGAACTCTTCTGGTCCTCTGCGTAGAAGAACGCGGCGTCTTCCAGCCGCGCCTCGAGCACCGCCTCGTTGCCTCCTCTTACGATCTCCTCATCGGCCTCGGGATTAGCCAACAGAGCAACGAAGTGGGGTAATAGCTTCTGAGAATACTCATCCGCCTTGAAGCCGCCGGATGGCTTTGAAAAGAACTTGGGTCTTGTTGCGAGAAAATATTGATGGTGCCAGAGGCATGTCGTCAGAACAGGCTCCGGTAATTCAAGAAAGCGTGGATCGAAGCCGCCATGCGTCACCATTGGTGAATCGACCGAGTCCGCGAGTATCGACAGCATCTCCTGGTCATGGATGACCTCGCAGCCGAGCTTCTCCTCGAGCTGCTTGATACCCGCCTCGATCGCCTTTGTGCGGCAATCATGGCTGACTGCGATGTAGTTCTGGGCCATATCGGAGAAGTATGAGCTGGCCTCCGCGATCGATATACCTTTATCCCCCTGGGTCCACGTGCCATGTGTGACCTGATTCGACCTGACGCCGAAGATCGTGCAGTCGATCAACTCATGCCCGAATATCGCCAAAATCCAGCGGATCGGCCTTCCAAATGAGTATTTCTCCTCGGACCACCGCATCATCTTGGGGAATGAGAATGATTCCACGAGGTCTGTGAAAACTTCGGGAAGGACTTCGACCGATGGCTTGCCTTTGAATGCTTTCTTAGCCGCGACATACTCGCCTTTGGAAGTCTCCACCGAATAGAGCTCCTCGACCGGAACGCCCGCTGAACGTGCAAAGCCCATCGCGGCCTTTGTCGGGTTTCCGGCCTGGTCGTATGCGACTCTAAGGGCAGGTCCAGTGCAGACCTCTTCGGAATCGGCCTGCTTATCGACGCAGCTGGCGAGTTCGAACGACAGGCGTCGGGGTGTGCCATAGACCTCCAGGCCGTCGAATCCGATGCGGTATTTAGTAAGAAGCTCGGGAACGGTTCTCTCGATGTGCTCCCGGCCGTATTTGACAAAACTTGGGGGTAGATCTTCCACCCCGATCTCGAATAAAAGCTGTCTTTCGCCCAATCTCCATTGACCTCCGAATTCTAAACCACTGAGCCATATATATGCCTCATGCAATCGAGCAAGGCAACCGATTCGGGGGGGAGGTCGGGCCGTTAATCAAAATCGCCAAATTGGAGGTGCTAAAGGGAAGCCTCTGCGCGATCTCCGGCTATGGAATCGGATAATGAGCACCCATATCGACCGTTCCGGTATCCGGCGTCCCATCCATTTGCGCGGTCATGCCGGATAGCCCCGCCTCCTCGGCAGAGCGGCTTCCGGCGTCGATGCAGGGACTGCCGGGCCTCAAGTAGTACCTGAAACCGCTAATCAATTCCCCGCCAAATTGCGGGTCAAGGTCAATATTCCCCTCGCCTAAATATCCCCCCTTCACACAACAGAAACTAGCGGAGACGTAGTCGAGCATAGTCTTACTGCCAACAGAATCTTCCCAAATGACGCAGTCGGTGATTTCTGTGCTGATTCCGCTCAGGTATATGCCCGCGCCTATGGAGGCGATATTATTCACGATTGTATTGTTCGATATTTCACGCACTGCAATCTCATACGAGTATGCATAAATATAAATTCCCCCTCCCCACTGAGCTTCATTATTGGCAATTGTGTTATTCACGATTCTCGCGGCACTATTACGGCAATAGATTCCGCCTCCACGATCACTCTCATCGATGCAATCGACTTTGTTCCAGGAAATCACATTATTCATGATCTCCGGCGAACCACCTCCGCAGTAAATGCCTCCTCCCCCGTAACCGGACCCCGTGTTCTCAATTATGGTATTATTCGTGATAAGAATTGAACTGTCCAGGCAACAAATTCCGCCGCCCGCGTGACTCTTGAGATGTCCACTCAAAATTGCGCCCGTAATCGTGAATCCGTCAATCGCAGCATTGTGAACATCCTCAGCCAGGATGACGTTGGCGTCTGAGTCGTCAGCGTCGATTATTGCTCCCGGCTCATCGGCGATTAGAGATACCCAGCTCTTCATTTCCAACGGAAAGGTCTCTCCATCCCCACACCAAGTATAGGTCCCGGGAGCGATATGGATGGTAGTCGGGATCCCCTCCAGGCTGTCGATCGAACATAGCGCACGTGTGATCGATCTCCAGGGCGCATCCTCCATGCCATAATTTTTATCATTGCCGCATTCCGCATCCACATAGTAGTCCGTTGCCTGAGGCATACCGGCCAGGAATCCTGCGGAATCGATGCAGCCCAGTAAATCCGTCGTTCCGGCCCGAGTGAGGGCCGCGAGAAAGAAGAACTCCCCCGGCTCATTTATTGGTGGGATATCGCACGGCAGCAGGAAGCGGAAGCAGCTATCTAGATGTCTCCCGTATCTAAGGTAATAGTTCTCAATCCAGGGAGTATTGATTCCCTCTGTCCAACCGTCTTGGGAAAGCGTGTAAAGCACCCCATCAGGATTGAGTAGCCCGATGTAAACGTCCACGTAGACTGCCTCGGGGCCAGGATATGGGGCCTCGAGACTCACTTCGATTGTATCTCCCGCCTGGTAAAGGCTGCTGTCCGTATAGATTGAGATTTGAGGTGCTGCTATTGCATTCGATAGTCCGAATGACAAAGCTATCATTAGAATGGTGATGCTGTAATATATCAACGTCTTCATTCCCCTTCCTCCTTCTCTTCTGTTGCAAGAATCACGTCCAATTCGCGGAAAGTGCGCGAAACGGGACATGTTTTCTCAATAAAGGTCCGGTATTCTGCCGGATTTAATGATTCCCTCCCCAAGATCTCCCTCGCCTCGGCCGGCATATTGAAGATGTATTCTCGCGGGTAGAGGTCGCCTGCGCCCTGCCAGTCACGAATGAGCGGCATCAGCCCTGCAGCCATCGATTCGGCGAGCGTGCAATGCTCCCCCTCCGAAATGCTGGTGGAGATGAAGTAGTCCTTATCTGCAAAGAACTCGTTCATGTCGTCTTGCCAGGGGTGGAAGACTGCTTTTCGGCGCCTTTCAGCTTGTCCAGGAGTTTCTTCGCCTCTTTTTTCGTCTCGGCTGAATCCGCTTTTAGGGCGAGCTCTAAGTATCTGATGCACTCATCTCTCATGATCGGCTCCCAGCTGAGTTTCTCGACGAGCTCCAGATGATAGCGTCTGGGAGCATGGCCTTTCTGAACGTCAATTGACGAGGCGCGAAGCCATTGAGCAGCCTTCTCAATATCGCCTCTTTCATGGGCGATGAGGCCAAGAAGCGTTGCGCAATCGTTGCGGTCCGAGGCAGCGCCGGCCTGATAGGCGAATGGCCGTAATTCCTCGTCGTTCACGATCTCTCTAAGGTCAGTCCATGCCGAAAGCAGAGAGCTCTTGGCCTTGCTAAGATCGCCTTCTCTCATAGCACCTCGGCCGTCTCCCCGTTTCGTGAAAGCCTCCATGAGCCTCTTCCTGGCGACTATGTCGATGGGTACGGGCGGAATGTCCTTTTCGCTGAAGTCGGGAACCACCGTTGTGAGCAACAGCAGCGCATTCGCCTTCATCGCGTCGGTTCCGAGTGCGCACGCGGCTTTTAGATAGTCGACCGATTCAGCCCTCAATTCCGGCACATGGAGCGTCTTCTTTACCAAACGCATGTCGTACCCGCTAGACTCCATGTATATGTCATAGGTCAACGACGCCTCGAGCCAGCGTCTCGTGTCCTCGATATCGCTCTTCTGAAGCGCGATTAGGCCGAGTTCGGTAGCGCAGCGGTTCTGCTTGAGACCGACTGTAGGCACCCCACAGAGCCTTTGCTGCTTCTTGATGCGAGCGACCTCGCCCCAGAACTTCCAGCTCTCCAAGAAATTCGCACGGGCATAGGTCGTCTCTCCCGCGCCAATTAGCACCTTGCCCTTCTCATACGCATCTTGCGCCTCCTTTGCCGGGCCGAAGAGGTTCATGTATATGTCGAAGGGATTGTCATCTATAGCCAGCAAGGCGCCTTTGAAGTCGCCAGCCTTCTTCCGGATGTGCTTCGCCGCAATGACAATGATGCTGTCATTAGGGCAGAGTGTGTAAGCGTCATCAATCGCCATTTGAGCGCTCCCGAAGTCTCCACTATACGCATACAATTGCGCTAGATTGTAGAACCGTATCGCTGGATAGGAGAACTTCCAATCACTGCTTTTGAATATCTCAATCAGTTCGGCAAAGAACCACTCCTCTCCTGGCTCCATCCGGCCGAGGTAGTAGCCAACCACCGCAGTATCTGGGTTTTCCTTTAGGGAGTATTGCATGGCTTTCAGACAGATCTCTAGCCATTTCCGTCTCTGCTCGGTACCGGGCTCGCCACATGAGCTTAACATCAAGGCGCCAAGAAAAAGCTCCTCCGCGTCACGCCAGTCCTTGGCTATGACCCGACCGTCTTTGTAATGCGCTGCAATAAACTTCCTGATGGCGGGACCTTCCTTATCAACATCGTACCAGTTAAGGCTGCCCCTCTCGATGAACACATCGTTTGACCGCCCGATCGAGCATAGAACCGGCGTCTCATCCCAATTGCACTCGGGAGTCTCGCCGACCACCATCGTCGCCATCAGGACGATGAGCATGATATTGCATAGATTTGCCGGTATACGATACATACCTAATTCCCCTCTTTGAGCTTGTCCATGAGATTCCTCGCCTTATTTTCATCTCGGCTGAATCTGCCTTTAGGGCGATTTCTTTCTCCCCAGTGTTGCGTATTTGAGACACTGCAAACTGCATATCATCTTATCTCATAATTTTCGTAATTGTCAATAACTCTCTCTTATGCTCTTTAGAAAGGTACATTTTTACATAGCGAGTAGATTTCATCCTGGCTAGCGAGGCCATTCCACCGATTCTATTTCCGACCCTCGATCTGCTAGAGGGTTGAATTCTGAATCTCAGTTGGTGATGATACGAAATCGATCGCCGGGGTGGGGCCGATCACCAAATGTCGTCAAATAATGAGTATGTATAAGGTCAAATTGAATGTGCGAACTCAATGAAATAGATAGCGTCATACTCGACATGGACGGGACCATCGTCCTTTCGAGGGACGTTGCCGTCGAATCTATTCGCAGGGCAGCGCAGGAGATTTATGACAATCTCGGCATTGATAGGGAGCCGCCCTCGGAGGAAAAAATCTTCGAGAGCATCGGTATGCCCTCGCCGCAGTACTTCGCAGCGCTCTTTCCCGACATGGAGTCCGAACAAAGGGCCGCAATCCACAGGAGGGTATATGAGCTGGAGGGCCGGCTGCTCCACGATGGCTTTGGCTGCTTCGCACCGGGTGCCCCGGATGCACTCGTGAAGCTGAGGGACATGGGCCTGAAACTGGCCATGGCAAGCAATTGCGGCAACGAGTACTTCTCGAGCAACATCGAGGTCTTTAATCTTGGGGACTACTTCGACATCATGCTCTGTGCGGGGATGCGGGGCTATCCTGAGAAGAGCGTGCTGGTCGAGGAGATTCTGACCAAGTTCGGCTCCAGGAACGCAATGATGGTCGGGGACAGGTATTACGATATCGAGGCCGCCCTGAATTGTGGGCTTTTTCCGGTTGGCTGCACCTACGGGTATGGCACGATGGAGGAGCTGGCCGAGGCGAAGGCCCTGATCAAGGATCTCGGTGAGCTGACGGGATTGCTGAATGGTTCGAAGAAATCTGATGGAGGAATAAATGATGCAGTTTGAGCGCCTGACCGTGGGCCCGCTGGACGTTAATTGCTATATTGTCTGGGATGATGAAACGAAGGAAGCGCTGATCATCGACCCTGGCGCCGAGCCAGACCGCATCCTGGACACTGTCCGTCGTCTTGGAGTGAAGGTCGAGATGATAGTGAATACGCACGGACACATCGACCACATCGGCGCGAATAAAGAGGTCAAAGAAGCGCTTGGATGCCCGCTCCTGATGCACGAAGATGACATATTTCTTATTGACGACGAATGCGGCGTGCATGTCGCGCAGCTGATCGGGGCATCGGATTCGCCCAAGCCGGATAAGACCATCTCGGATGGTGAAGAACTGAGGCTGGGCGATACAGTGCTCGAGGTCATCCACACGCCGGGTCACACGCCCGGCGGGATATGCCTCCTGTGCGACGGCCATCTATTCACCGGCGATACGCTATTCGCGGGTGGGCTGGGGAGAACCGATCTGCCGGGCGGCTCGTATGAGCAGCTTCTGAATTCGATCAGGACGCGGCTGCTGACGCTTCCTGATGAGACGGTCGTCCTTCCGGGCCACGCCTATGGCCCGCCGAAATCGACAATCGGGAACGAAAAGGCCACGAATCCGTTCCTGAGCTGATTCGCCTTCATTCGGCCTTAGTGTTCGGCCCCTTCAGGGCCGGATTGAGGAGGTAGGGCGGCACAAACCGTCTGCGATTGAATTAAATGCCTCGCGCGCTACGTGCTATGGCCCGAACATGGCTCGATTTAGGCGGCCTCCTCGTGCGAAGGACCGGGCTTTTTGCAGAGCTCCAGTATCGCAAACTCAGGGGCACATCTGAACCTGAACGGGGCGTAGCGGACGATGCCGAGGCCCCTTGTGATGAAGATAAACATGTCGCCGACCCTGAACAGGCCCGAGGCGAGCCTTCTGAACACCCGCGACCTCGATACGAACGAACCGAGCACCGGGAGGCACATCTGCCCGCCATGCGTGTGCCCAGCGAGTACCAGGTCCACCTTCCTATCCAGCAGGTACGAGACCACGTCCGGGGAATGCGTCAGGAATATGACGGTATCCGTCGGCTCGACCGCCTCGAAGCATGCCTGCAGGCAGTGGCGGCCGCTGATGAAATCGTCGATCCCGATGACCACGAGCCGGCTCCCGTCGCGCTTGATGACGCGGGTCTGGTTCCGAAGTACAGCGATGTCGCCCTGCTCCAGCGTCGAGACGAGTCTCGCGGTGTCGTTCTTTTGCCTGACGATATATTTTTCTAAGAATAGATTGCTGAAAGGGTAGTGGTTGTAGTCGTGGTTCCCAAGGATGGCGAACATGCCGCTCGTCGCGCCGATCTTGTGCAGTTTCTCGATGAGATCATCGAGCATTCTGATGCCGGTGTCGGTCTCGATTATGTCGCCCGTGACGCAAATCAGGTCGATATCGTCCTCGCGCGAGAGCTGGTCCGCGAGCGCGGCAACACCCTCCATCAGCTTGGGATTTGTCTCGCGCCTGAGATGGAAATCGGACAGGTGCAGCACCTTGAAGCCCTCAAACGGCGAATCAGAGGCGAGCACCTCGACCCGTGTCCGAGTGACCGTCGGCCGAAACGGCGCTATCCAGAAAGCGTAAGCCGCGAACGCCGCACTAATGATCGCCGCGGCAGCAATGATAATTGTCCAAGTCATGATGATTAGTTGAAACCTCCAGGCACCCGATAGTAGGGCCAAAGGGCGGCGACATCAAGAAGGAAGGATGAAGGCGGAAGGATGAAGTGAAAAGGGGCGAAGGGATGGGGGATGGGGGATGGGGGATGAGGCGAGGGAACCAACTGGTCATCGCCCGGCTTCAGCCGAGGCGATGCAAACCGGCTCTAATGATCCTAACCCCCGAATTCATTCGGGGGCTTCAGAATGGGGATTTCGGCCTCCTCCATCTCTAGCTTCACCCGACTGGAAGAGGCTGTCTAATAAATGGATCGAGATGAGAATTAATGCATCCCGTGAACGCGGC
>JAFGIT010000259.1 GCA_016929465.1 Candidatus Coatesiibacteriota bacterium
ATGCACTTCATGAATCCGGTGCCCTTGATGAAGCTGGTTGAGATCATTCGCGGGATGGCGACATCGGATGAGACGTATGCGCTCGTCAAGGACCTGTCAGAGAAGCTGGGCAAGACGCCGGTGGAGGTCAATGACGCCCCCGGATTCGTCTCGAACAGGGTCCTGATGCCGATGATAAACGAGGCCGTATTCGCGCTGCACGAGGGAGTCGGCACGCCGGAAGCCATAGACACCGTGATGAAGCTGGGCATGAATCACCCGATGGGGCCGCTCGCGCTGGCCGACTTGATCGGGCTCGATGTGTGCCTCTCGATCCTGAGCGTCCTTTATGACGGCTTCCTGGACCCGAAGTATCGACCATGTCCCCTGCTCAGGAAAATGGTCGATGCTGGATACCTTGGAAGGAAGAGCGGCAAGGGCTTCTACGACTATTGAGCTGAGCGCAATATCCCCTGCGCTCACACAGCATTGTCTATTGCGTTGAGACTATTCAGGCGCCATGATGTCTTGTACCTAATCTAATGGGCAAATGAATTTGTCTCGAACACTGGAATATGGAGGCATTCGATTGTGATAGACTTTGAGCTCTCAGAAGATCAGCAGATGATGCGGGACATGGCCCGCGATTTTGCCCAGAAGGAGCTGCTACCGATTGCACGCAAACTCGATGAGGAGTGCATCTGGCCCACAGACATACTCAAGAAAATGGGTCAATTGGGCTTCCTCGGAATGACGCTACCGGAGGAATATGACGGGGCGGAGATGGACCCCGTGAGCTACGCACTTGCCATTGAGGAGATATCGCGCGGTGATGCGTCCTGCGGAGCTATCATGTCAATCCACAACTCCCTGGTGGGCGAGCTCATTCTCAAGTATGGAACCGAGGACCAGAAAAGCTGCTTTTTACCCCAGCTAGCCCGCGGCCAGATACTCGGGTGTTTTGCTCTGACGGAACCCGGAGCCGGCTCTGACGCTGGTTCTATTACGACGGCCGCAGTGGAGGACGGTGACTCCTATGTGCTGAATGGGACCAAGATATTTATTTCCGGCGCCGCATACGCGGATCTCGTCATTCTTTTTGCCTCGACCGATCGTACTAAGGGTAGCAAGGGTATCTCCGTGTTCATCATTCCCAAAGGTACTCCGGGCCTCGAAGTGGGTACTGTTGAACACAAAATGGGCCTGAACGCATCGGGAACCTCTGAGCTGGTTCTGACGGACTGCCGGGTCAGCAAAGAACTTCTTCTCGGCCAAAGAGACAACGGATTCAAGATTGCCCTGGCCGGCTTTGACGCCGGCAGAATTGGAATAGCCTCTCAGTCCGTGGGCATCGCAAGGGGCGCACTCGAGGAGAGCATCGAATACGCGAAGCAGAGAGAGCAGTTCGGAAAGACAATATCCTCCTTCCAGGCTGTACAGTGGATGATCGCCGAGATGGCAACACAGATCGATGCAGCGAGACTGCTATACTTGCGCGCTGCGCACGTGAAGTCTCAGGGCAAGCGATTCTCGAAAGAGGCGGCGATGGCGAAGTTATTCGCTTCCGAGACATGCGTGAATGCGACGCGTCTTGCGGTCCAGGTTCATGGTGGATATGGTTACATGAAGGAATATGCTGTAGAACGCTATTATCGAGAGGCAAAGATCACAGAGATCTATGAAGGCACATCGGAAGTCATGAAAATGATCATATCCGCCGCTCTGCTCGCATAATAGGCTGCCCCCTGACTTCATGCGCTATCCAGATAGACCATCATCCTCATTCTGCTCCTCTTTCGCAGGCCTGAAGAAGGTGTAGGATGAGCTTCGACGCCGGCAGCAGCTCGATGGGCGCTTCTAGGGAGGCCGTCGGCGTTGATACTTCACTGCTTGCTGCCTATGGGGTGGACGAATCCATAATCGCGATTTGGAGCCGTTCATACCCGCGTTTGCTGCCTATCCAGGTGGCGGCAGTAACTAGCTTCGGGCTATTCGCGGGTGAGAATATCTTGATCTTCGCACCCACCTCTTCAGGCAAGACATTTGTCGGGGAGATGGCGGCGGTTGCCGCAGCCAAGCGTAATAGACGCGCCATATACCTGCTTCCTCTCAAATCCCTGGCGGAGGAAAAATATGAGGAGTTCACCAGCCGCTACGCCCGGCTCGGGATCAAGGTTGTCGTATCCTCGAGGGACAGGCGGGAGCACGACAGGGCCATTGAGAAAGGGGATTTCGACATCGCCATCGTGGTCTTCGAGAAAATGGACGCTCTCTTGCTCTCGAAGCCTGCTCTCTTTACCGAAATGGGGCTGGTCGTCGTAGATGAGCTTCAAATGCTCTGCGACCCTTCCAGAGGGCCGAGGCTCGAGCTTCTTTTGGCGAAGATTCTCGTCTGTGCGAGGCAAGCTCAGATCATCGGGCTCTCCGCGGTCCTGGAGAAATCTCAGGACATAAGGGACTGGATAGGGGCCGAATTGCTGCAGGACCAACGCCGGCCCGTCGAGCTCTATAAGGGAGTCTTCCACCGAGGTGAGTTCCACTACGTCCGCCACAACGATGACAGGGAGGGGATCGAGTGCTTTGCGGTTCTGGGTGATGAGTCGGAGGGTGGAGCTGCGCTCGCGCTCGTCGAGGAATTCGCGAGACGGGGAGAGCAGACGATCGTATTCCTACGTGACAAAACCAGCACAATCGAGATGGCGAGGCTCTTCGCCGAGCGCGGCGGACAGCCACCAGCTGAAATAGCACAGGCGGAGCTTCGGGAATCGGCTGAGGCTTCGCCATCTACGGAGGTCCTTATATCGCTGCTATCTGCCGGAGTAGCCTTCCACAACGCCGACCTATCACGTTCACAGAGGAGGTCAGTCGAGGCGGGGTTCCGAAGAGGCGAGATCAGGGCCGTCTTCTGCACGACAACACTTGGAATGGGTGTCAACCTACCCGCGAGGAATGTCATCATAGACGCCAAGCGATGGTCTTTCTCGAAGGAGTTTCAGCAGGTCCATCTCCTGGATATCGCGAAGGGCGAGTATGAGAATCTCGGTGGCAGGGCCGGGAGGCTCTCCCACGAGACCGAATTTGGTCGGTCGATACTCATAGCATCCTCGGAATTTGAGCAGCGAAGGCTCTGGGAAATATACGTAAAGGGCGGCTATGAGGAATCTGCCCCACGTCTGGACGAGATGCCGCTTGACGACATCGTGCTGAATCTCTTGGGATCGCGCATCTCTCGGACGATGCAAGAGCTTCAGGAGTTCCTCTTGGGCACATTCACCGGCCGAAACACCTGGTCCAGGGAATTCTCTCGCGGAGGAGCGGGGTCTTTCACCAATGCACTCAAAGCGTCTGTTCGCAGACTCGCAGACGTTCAGCTCGTACAGCTGACCTCAGATGATAATGTCTCGATCTCGGAATTGGGCAATCTGGTCTCCCGGTCCTGCATCCAGGCAAGAACTGGGACCGCTTTCTCGGAGTGGGCGAGGCGTGAGCGTAGCCAAGAACCACATCCTCTCGAGGTGATTTTTCTGCTCGCACAAACGGGAGACGCCTCCTCCGTTTATGTTCCGCTGGCGCGTTCTGAATGGATGGACGACCGGTACTTCCTTTCTCTAAAGGACGTTGCAGGCGAGTCTCGTGCGCTTCTTAGGCCCAGTATAAAGGAACTCCTTGATGCCCCGCAGAGGCCATCATTCGAGATGACGAGGGCGATGAAGCGAACACTTATGGTGTTCGACTGGATTAATGAAGTGCCTCTCGGTGAGATAGAGGAGCGGCACTATCAGGCGTGGCCAGGTTTAGTTCAGCGTGTTGCCGAGACGGACTCGTGGCTGTGTGAGTCGCTTTCGGAAATATGCAGATTCCACAACTGGCCTGCCTCGAGTTTGAATTCCCTTGCCACTCTAACAAGACGCCTTTCGTGCGGGCTCTTAGATGATGCTCTCTCCCTTGGCGAGCAGATCCAAAGGCATGCAACTCGCGCGGTGATCAGGCGATTGGTGGGTGCAGGGGTAGATTCGATGCGAGAACTGAAGAGAGCCACTTCGCCTGAAATAGCGGATATTATAGGGCACCCGGCCGCTGCACGGCTCGCACCCGTTCTCACCCCGGGGCCAACAAGATCGAGATCTGTGAACGCTGCCGACGCCCCGAGTGACGAGAACCGACCGTCGATTGAAACTTGTGAGAGCATTCAGACCGGGGTGAAGAAGCTCGTGATCGACGCGAGAAATCTCAGGGTGAAATTCGGAGGACTTGACGTCGTCCTGACGCCGAAGTGCTTCAAGCTCCTGATGGTTCTCTGCAGACGGCCGGCCGAGCTCATTCATAAAGAGGAGATATACGAGGCGCTCTGGGGG
>JAFGIT010000260.1 GCA_016929465.1 Candidatus Coatesiibacteriota bacterium
CAGAAGGAGCCGAACGCTTGGGGCTTATACGACATGCACGGCAACGTATGGGAATGGTGCTGGGATTTTTATTCTCCGGCCTATTACGGCGCGCAGCCCGATCCGGATTACAATCCAACGGGGCCGGACGAAGGCCCCCACCGAATCTATCGCGGCGGCAGCTGGGCCAGCTTCGCGGATGACTGCCGGTCGGCCCGGCGCTACGATATCATGCCGCACAACTACTGCTATCGCCAGGGCTTCCGTGTCGTTAGAAGGTGATATTGGCGATCGGGGCATCTTTGGCATCCGATGACATCAACAATGGTTCCTTGATGGTGTTTGTGGGAATAGCTGTGCATTTCCTCAATTGCATGATAATTCTGCAGAGACATTGATGTGAGACCGCCCCGGGCTGGTTCCCATAGATTGATCGAGGCAGGATCACCTTTGACCAAATGAACGGGAGTACTCAAGTGAGATATCCGACCACCGTCGCCGCTTTTCTTGTTCTTATCGCTTCTAGCGCAATGTGCATTGCCTCACCGACAATCGAAATCTACACAGATGCGGGGTCTTACCAATCCGGCGATACGTTGGAATTAGCTCTCTCCGCTCAGAATGACGACCAGGCGATGTCAGTCGATGTGTATGTCGGCATCATTCTGACGGACGGCAAGATCTGGTCCACGCAATGGGATGGCTGGCGGCATTTGATTGAGCCGTGGATTGCGGATATCTATGTTCCGGCCTGGTTCGAGATGGGTCGGACGCCCTATTGGACATTTGACCTCCCAAGCAGCGCGCCGCCGATAGAAGATGATGGTGACTACGCCTTCGCTGCACTCTTAACCTATACCGGCACATTCGATTGGGTTGCTAATGCGAGCCTCGCTCCCTTTTCTTACGCACACCAGTCCTCGACCGAGATCACGATGGTCTCGATTCCGGCGGGGTCGTTCTCAATGGGCTCTCCCGACTATGAAGAGGGTAGATGGGACCAGGAGGGGCCACAGCGGACGGTGAATATTTCGGCGTTCCTGATGTCAGAGACCGAGATAACGGAGAAGCAGTGGGAAGATGTCGTGGGCTGGAATCACTGCTACCACAAGCGTGGCGACAACTATCCCGTCGAATATGTGACCTGGTATGACTGCCTGAGCTTCTGCAACAAGTTATCAGAAGCGGACGGCTACACGAATTGCTACACGATGACCGGCATCGTTTACACCGGGAGTCACATCACCTCTGCAGATGTGACGTGGGATCAGGATGCAAATGGCTACCGGCTCCCAACCGAAGCTGAGTGGGAGTACGCATGCCGGGCCGGGACGACGACTCGGTTCTATACTGGCGATTCTGACGGGGACCTCGGCGGCGCGGGCTGGTATATGGACAACTCGGGTTCGCAGAAACACGAAGTTCGCCAGAAGGCGGCCAATGCATGGGGGCTCTATGACATGCACGGCAACGTCTATGAGTGGTGCTGGGACTGGTATTCGTTCGGATACTACGGAGATCGGCCAGATCCGGACAGCGATCCGACAGGGCCGGATAGTGGCACCCACCGGATTAGTCGCGGCGGCAGCTGGGACTACATTGCCAGGTATTGCCGCTCGGCCTGTCGCGTCAACCTCGCTCCGGACTCCCTATACTACGGGGTCCTGGGTTTCCGTGTTGTCAGGCAGATGAGTTAAGAAGCCTGCATCGAATGGGGGATCATGCCGTAGTTCAGGGAGCGCTTGCCGCGCCTTCCCGACACGATCTGCGCCCGAGTTCTATCCCTTCTTCACCTTCCAGCTGTCGCCATCAGGCTCGATGCTGAAGAAACGCATCGCTCTGAAGCCTATCGGTTTGGAGTCTGTCGTCAGCATGAACATTCTGGTCTTCGGGAAGAAGATGTTCTCCTGTAGGTCACCCGTCTCGGTCTCGATGAAGACAGCAACAGGAATATCCTCGGCGACGGGGCCGCCGGTATTGCTTACCCGGAGCCTGATCTCATACTTGCCATCGTCGGTCTCCTTGACCTTGCTCGAGACATCGAATTTCGGGGCCCTTGCGCCAATCAACCAATAATTGATGAATTCCCCGACCTTGCCCCAGTACTCCGTTGGATAGGCGTCTTTGGCCTCGACATGCCCGGTCCCGGGGGCGATCCAGAGGTCCTTGGGGGCGCGCCCCGCGCGGTAGAGGCTTTGCGACATCTCCGCGGGACATAGCTGGTCATTCTCGTTTGCCAATATCAGGATCGGTGAAGGCGATATGTCGGCCACATGTTTGATAGGGTCATGCTGATCGGTGAGAATCTCGTCCTTCGGCATTTTGTTCGCGAGCTCTGGCGCATAGTCCATGATGACTCGTGGGATCATTTCCGAAAACGATGTGAATGGGGAGTCCGAGATTATCGCATCAACAGATTCGCTTGTGGCCGCGACATTGATGCCGACCGCAGCCCCGACAGATACCCCGAAGATGATTATCCTGGAAGCAGCCTTCCCGTAGTTGTCCTTTGCGTGCTGCACTGCCGCCGCGATGTCCTTCTCGATCCCGATGAATGATGGATTGCCCCCAGAGAGGCCGGTCCCGCGGTAATCGAATGTCAGGATGTTGCAGTCGAGGTCATGTATGTGCCTCATCATGTCTAGCCAGGTGCCGATATTCCCCTCGGCTCCACGGCAGAAGACAGCGGTAATCTTCGATTGCCCGCTCGGGATGAACCAGCCGGAGAGCTGAATACCATCTTCGGTCTTTATAGCAGCGCCGGCAAAGTCCAGACCGATGTCCTTAGGTGATCTGGTTGGTGCGCCGATGTCGGACATCATCGCCTCCGCAATCTTCTCGTCGAGATATGCCTCCCAGTCGATCGAATAGACGATGATGACAACTGCTATTATGACGGCCGCGATAGCGACTCCAGCAATTAAGAGCGTCCCGGTGATTGGCTTTCGCTTACTATCTCTCACTGGTTCAGTCACCTGAATTAATCCTCCTTCTCCCCTTTACTGCTCTTCCCAAGGTCATCTCATCAACAAACTCCAGGGGCCCGCCCATCGGGACTCCGTAGGCGATGCGACTAACCGAAATGCCAGCCTCGGAGACAACTCGCGCAACGTAATTCGCCGTCGCCTCCCCCTCCACGTCAGTCCCGGTCGCGATGATTACCTCTTTGATGTCTCCGCCCTTGAGTCGCCTGATTAGATGCTCGATGGTGAGCTCCTCCGGCCCGATCCCCGCGAGCGGGGATATCTTGCCCAGCAGCACGTGATACAGACCCTTATACTCGCGCGACCTCTCGATCGCGGCAATGTCCTTTGCAGTTTCAACAACGCACAGGGTCGAAGGGTCCCGCGCATCGTCCGAACAAATCGCACAAAGGTCGCCGGATGACAGGTTGAAGCAATTCTCGCATCGCCGAATCTTCTCCCTGGCGGCCGCAATCGATTTGATCAGAAGGTCCGCCTGCTTCTCGGGGAGGTTGAGGAGGAACAGGGCAATCCTCTCCGCCCCTCGCCGGGATACTCCGGGGAACTTCGAGATCTGCGCCACGAGACTCGTGAACTGGCGGGGGTATCCCATCTTTTTATAGCTGGTTCATTATCTGTGGTGGGAGGCCCATTTGCTTAGCGAACTTCGACATCTCCTGGCTCATGAGGTCTTTTGACTTGCGGAGCGCATCATTGACCGCAGAGAGGACCAGGTCCTCCAACATCTCAACGTCGTCGGGATCAACGACCTGCTTTTCGAACGAGATCGAGACGATCTCTTGGGCGCCATTCGCAACCACGGTGACCATTCCGCCGCCGACAGTTACCTCCACCGTCTTCTGCCGAACGGCCTCCTGTGCCGCAGCCATCTTCTCCTTGACCTTCTGCATCTGCTTCAGCATGTTTAGGCTCATGCGCTATATCCTCATTGGTTAGTCTTGATGTGGCTCGCAATGCGTGCTCGATACCGAACCATAACACATTGCCCAAGGCGATCAAGGTCCGCGAGGGCCGGTAACGGGCTTTCCAGGTGATATGGCCTGTGTCCATGACGGTATTCTTCATTCGGCTCTGTGTGCAGCCCCTTCAGGGCTGCGGGATGTGTTTTGGGCCCGATCCGTGGGTTTGGCTTGCGCCGGCACCCGCAGCTATTCACGTGGCACCCCTTTGGGGAGCGTAATCCTAGGTCATTTCAACTCCATACTTCTGCCGTATTTGGATATGAACTCAACAATCTGTTTTCCATATTCTTTTCTATAATGGTCATAGAAGGCGAGCGTGTTTTCATATTTGAGCTCAGTTCCAGACGGAGCGGAGTAGGTGGCAAGGACATCGGGAAATACTGTCTCGTTTAGAATAAATGATACTGCATTCTTACTAGCGGGATCATATCCTTTTGTCAAAAACTTAAATGGCCAGGCGAGTACACGAGTGTCGAGCGTTTCACCGTTCTTCAAAGGAACAGCATAATTTACAATCGAGTGGGATAATATATTCTTCCCGATATAGATGCTCGACATCTTCTTTTCATAATCCCTAATTCTCTTCGCACAGTCAGGTGTCAAAATAACGCCGAGCCAATTCGCGCGTTCATACCAGATTGCTGCATCTGCAACTGCCGGCCCTAAGACGGTATTGCTGCCCGAATCCTCAATATATTGACCCAGGGAGACAGAACCCCTCAGTGGCATCTTCAAGGAGATGCTGGTGCAGAAGACTCTCGCTATACAATCTTCCATCAAGGCGAGCAATGAAACGACAAGGTCCAGCTCACGCTGTCCCGCGAAATCCCACGTTAGGAGAATTGTGTCTCCGAATGTATATGTCTTGAGTTGCTCGGCGCCGCTCCACGCGTAGAAACCTCCCGGATTCTGCAATTCTGAGCCGAAGTCGTTGGCAATCCTCACTAGCCTATCTCGCACCTTTATGAACCTGTCACAATCCGCGAGGTCCATATTGCGCGCGCCCAGAGCATCCAACATGACCACAATGCCATTCTTGGCCCTATCTTTGACGTTGGCCATACTTCCTCTCTCTTCCCATCATCAATATGGATCTATTCCGAATTCGTGCTTACGAGCTCATTGGTCAGCAAACTCAGCATGGTGCTCTTCCTTCAATGCCCCAACGGGGCATCATGTGAATAGCCGCAGGTGTCAACCTGCGGGATTAGGGCAAGGCAAGATTATTTCGGCCCTGAAGGGGCCGCACAAG
>JAFGIT010000261.1 GCA_016929465.1 Candidatus Coatesiibacteriota bacterium
GAATGTGAATCTCCTCGAGAACCTGAACTACAGAATCCCTCCGGACGTTGAATTATGGGCAACAGGCTCAATCGATGATGCGACATTGACGTGCGATATGTCCCCGCAGGGCGAGAATGTCATCTACAATGGAATAAGCCTGAATCCGGATAGGGCGAGCCTCCAAATCGTGCTGACCGGCCGTCTGCAATCCCTCGCCAAACTGAGCGGCTGGACTGGCGAGGTCAGGGCAGGAGAGTCCAAACTGAATTTGGTCAGTGCAGGGGACGATTCCCCGCTGAGTTTCACGTTGACGAAGAGCCTCGTCGGAATGAGGGACTTATCCAAGCTAATCTCGGTTCTGGATCCTGATAGGGCTCAAGGGGAGTTTCTTCTTGATTCCAACAACGGATTGATTGAGGGATATTTCCCCTTGGGGCGCATCATATCCAGATTACAGGCCTATGATGTCAGCTTCGGCCTTGCGGGGGCGAAGAAACAGATCGAAAATCTCTCTTTCAATCTTTCCGCCTCCCAGAACGTGATCAAGCTGAGTGATTTTCACGTGCGAGCTGGTGAATCTCGCGTTTCGATCGATGCGCACGCGGATTTTGGCACCGACTCGATGGGTCTAGAATTGAAATCCCCTCTTTTGAATACTGAGGACTTTCTCGAAGCGTTCGACATTGGCGAGCCAGCATCCGCACCCACAGCGGGGACGATATCCACTGGAGAGCCACGATCACTCATCGACTATCGCTGGCTGGAAGATGCACCGTTTCTATCCCGCGGGAGACTCGACGCTACGGTCAGCGTAAGCAAGTTCATGATTGGTGAGCACGAGTTCGGCAAGCTGCTTCTTTCTGCGCCTATTGAGGATGGTGTTCTTGTCATCGAGGACATGAAGACTGATTTCTGTAGAGGCAAGCTGAGCCTGGACCTTCTCGGACAAGTGCTCTTGCATTGTGGTCTCTCGGTTAGCTCTAAATTCAAAATGGACAGTGTCAAACTCGAGGACCTGCTGAAGCTCTTCGGCGTGAGAAGAGTCCTCGCCACCGGAAACGCGCGCATCACCGGCTCGATTGAGGTATGCAGCGAAGACACCGATGAGCTGCTCAGCTTCATCTCAGGCCAGATAAAGGTCAAGGCGAGGGATGGCGTTATTCGCAAATTCGGCATCCTGTCCAAGATATTCTCAATCCTGGACATTCTTAGAGTCTTCAAGATGGACTTCAGGGATTTCAAGACTACGGGCACTTCCTACGAGCTGATGCAGTGCACCGCAATCATCAAAGAAGGGGTGCTTTCTACGAATGACCTCACTCTTGTTGGCAGTTCGATGAAGGCGACCGCCATCTGTGATATCGACCTTCCGAGCGAGACCCTGCAGGGCACTGTAGGCGTGTTCCTTCTTCCCGTCATGGGAAGTGTCACACACAGAATCCCGATACTGGGGCCGATCATTACTCAGGGCAACAAGACCTTGCTGCCGGCCTACTTCAGGATTCATGGGAGTCTCTCGAACCCGAAGGTCGAATCCATTCAATTCGATAAGATGAAGGAGTCCACGCTGACAAGACTTCGAGACCTGTTGGACAAATCGCAGATGGGTGATTGACCTTCGCGTTTCCGATCCTTAAGTTGCGTCTTGCGTGTTGTATCGGGAGCATCTCTCGGTTAGTTTTGCACTGGGGTTAATGGATGATCAGCACTGCAAGGGCGACTATGATTTGTCGGACATGTGTCTTAATTTTGACATTCGAGTTTTGATCGCCTTTTGGAGGGAAATAAATGCGAGCGATGCTTCTGAGACGGCCGGATAAGGTCGAGCGAAGGCCCCTATCTCCGACGGACCTGCCTGAGCCCGAGCCAGGCAGGGGACAGATAAGAGTCAGGGTCGGGGCATGCGGCGTGTGCCACACCGACCTTCACGAGGTTGAAGGCGAACTAATCGTCCCCAATCTTCCCGGGGTGATAGGTCACGAGATAGTTGGCGCGGTTGATTCCCTGGGGGAGGGTTGTTCGAGATTCAAGCTCGGTCAACGCGTGGGTATCCCCTGGCTGCACAGGACCTGCGGGCGATGTGAATTCTGCCTCTCGGGTAAGGAGAATCTCTGCGAAAACGCCCTATTCACAGGATATGATGTCAACGGCGGATACGCAGAACTGACCATTGTCGATGAGGATTTCGCCTATGCAATACCTGATAGATTCTCCGATGCAGAGGCTGCGCCCCTGCTCTGTGCGGGGGTCATCGGCTTTCGCGCGCTCCGCCTGAGCGAGATTCAGCCCGGTCAGCGCCTTGGATTGTTCGGCTTCGGTGCGTCGGCGCACGTTGCGATTCAGGTCGCGGTCCATTGGGGCTGCGAGGTCTTTGTATTCTCGAGAACGGAAGAGCACAGAAGGCACGCCGAAGAACTCGGAGCGGCCTGGACAGGCACCTCGAAGGAGAAGCCACCAGCCCTACTCGATTCCGCCATTAATTTTGCGCCCAGCGGGCCGCTGACGCTGGACGCACTCTCGGTCCTCAAAAAGGGCGGCTCGCTTGCTCTTGCTTCCATATACATGGACCCGATCCCCGAGATGGACTACGACAAGTACCTCTACAACGAACGGACGCTGCGAAGCGTAACAGCCTCTACGAGACAGGACGCAATCGATATCCTGCGTCTTGCGGATGAGATTCCGATCCGAACCGAAGTGGAGACGTTCGATCTCGAGGATGCGAATACTGTCCTGCTCTTGATGAAGCAAAGCAAAATAAAGGGCGCGGGTGTGCTGGTCGTGGGCGGCGACTGATCTCCCAAAGGAAATGAGAGACCACGGGATGCTAACTGGAGAACTGAGCCTCACAGGCCTTGTCGCTGGCAGGGAGACAGAAGGTTGAAGCTCACGAGAAGGGATTTTCTGCGCCTCGCAGGAGCTGCGGGCATTGCGGCCGGAATGGGCTCCCTCGGATGCTTGAATTCATGTGAAGCCAGGAGGATGCGGGAGCTCCGTCAGAAGGTCATCGTTCTTGGATTCGACGGAGTCTCACCAGGGCTTCTCGAGCCGTGGGTAGAGAAGGGATTCCTACCCAATACCGAGAAACTGATGCGCCTAGGCGGATACAGGCGGTTGGGAACCACAAATCCCCCGGAATCACCGGTCGCTTGGTCCTCATTCGCGACGGGCTGCAATCCAGGTAAGCACGGCATTTACGATTTCCTTAGGCGAGATCCCAAGACCTACACTCCGCTGATAGCCATAGCGGAGCAGAAAAGGCCCAAATTCCTATTCAATTCCATTCCCATTTCCCGCCCCGGTGCGATATGTCGGCGACGCGGATCTTCTTTCTGGAAAATTGCGAGCGAGCAAGGCATTAGGGCTTCAGTGCTCCTCGCGCCGGTTAGCTTCGAGCCGGAGCCCCTCGAGGGTGGACACATCCTCTCGGGCCTCGGTGTGCCCGACCTGCGCGGGACGCAGGGAACTTACCATTATTTCTCGACCGGCCTCGGGCCCAAGGAGATGGGTGACACCGAGATGGGCGGGAAACTCATCAAGCTTAGATTCGAGGATAGCGTGGCACGTGCCGAGATACAGGGGCCATGGAA
>JAFGIT010000262.1 GCA_016929465.1 Candidatus Coatesiibacteriota bacterium
CAACTCAACTCACACCACAATCCCCTCAAAAAACATAAAACCGAACCAGCTCGACCTCTCAAAAACCGTCAATCTGATTATTGGGGGGGGCGGCGCCCCTTGACAAAATCCCTATCACAGCCTAATGTTATCAATAGCATGAGCATATTAGGACTTCTTTCGAGGTGTTCTGGCCCTTAACTCTCATCGTACGATGAGCGAGTGACCTATACCCATCGTGTCCAGAGGTAGTTAAATGGTATCAAAGTTAAAGCTTACCCAGATAAAAGATGGACTTATACGGGATGCAAAGACCCGAAAAGTTGTTAGCTATCAGTGGATAAGCGATATGTTGCCATCCGGTGTTCTCATCTCAGGCAACGAACTCGATGAGCTCATGATGGCCCTGAGCAGAAACGGCATCGAAATCGTCGATGACGGGGCCGATGAGCTGATCGACCAGCTATCCCAGGAATCCCCATCGGAACTTTCAGACGACTACTCAGGTGACGATCTGGAAGAGCAGCATCACTATGATGTATCCAAGGAGCATTCTCCCGTAAACGTCTCGGATACTTTGAAGATGTACTTCCGAGATATGGGCAAGGTCCCATTATTGGACAGGGAAGGCGAAGTCAGAATAGCCAAGAGGATTGAGTCCGGCAAAACCAAAGTACTCAAAGCGGTCATCTCATCACCTATGAGCACAAAGGATTTGCTCCGCTTCGCTGCTGATCACAGACGCCGGCATAATATCAGAGCCATCGTCAAGGTCGAGGATTATCGGGAGAACTTCGATGAAGAAGAAGAACGCAAACGCGTCTTCGATACTCTTGTCGATATAAAGAAACTCCATCGCGAATACATCAAAGCCTCTCGTGTGTGCAAGAAATCCGTGACTCCCCCCAAAGAGGACAGGAAAAAAGCCGGGAGACTATTCGCTCAACTGATCGAGAGACTGATCTCCCTCAACTTGAGCGAGAAGTACATCAATAAGATGACCGACAGAATCCGGGATGTCCTCAACCAGTGGGCAGAGTGTGAGAGCGAAATACGTAAGTACGAAGAGCACTGTGGGCTGACTGTCAGAGAGATGAGAAGCTGGATCAGGAAACTGAGTCAGGCGCCTCCCGAGGACAAGGGCCGCAAAGAAGAGCAGGTCGCGTTCACACTCGAAGAACTCGAGGAGATCGACAGCATCATCAGGGACCGCCGAAAGAAGGTCAAGAAGATCAAGTCCGAAACCGGCATGACGCTTGGCGCATTGATGCAGACCTCACACAAAATAGCGATGGGGCATGAGACCGCCAAAGAAGCAAAAAGGGAATTATCCGAGGCCAATCTGAGACTCGTTGTCAGCATCGCGAAAAAATATGTAAATCGCGGACTTCACCTCTCGGACCTCATTCAGGAAGGCAATATCGGCCTCATGAAGGCCGTGGACAAGTTCGAATACAAGCGGGGATATAAGTTCTCGACATACGCAACCTGGTGGATTAGACAGGCAATAACGAGGGCAATGGCCGACCAGGCCAGGACTATCAGGATTCCTGTCCACATGATCGAGACGATCAATCGCATCGTCCGCACCTCGAGATATCTGGTGCAGGAATACGGACGAGAACCAACACCGGACGAACTGGCTCAGAGGCTCGCGATGCCTCCCGACAAAATCCGCAAAATTATGAAGATCGCGCAGGAGCCTATTTCGTTGGAGACTCCAATAAATGAGGAAGAAGATAGCCATATCGGAGACTTCATCGAAGACAAGAAGATAATGTCGCCAAGTGACTCGGTCGATAGAGAGAACCTAAAGGAGATCACTCGCAAACTCCTGAGGCAGTATCTGACTCCACGGGAGGAGATGGTTATTAGGCTTAGAATGGGCATAGATACCGGATACGAGCACACGCTAGAAGAAGCGGGCATTATGTTCAACGTCACAAGGGAGCGTATCCGACAGATCGAAGCAAAAGCCCTGAGAAAACTGCGGCACCCAACCAGACGCAAATTCCTCAAAGGCTTCTCCCCTTGATGTAGCTGCGCACCGAATTGGGGATTAGCCTGAGAGAAGAATGGCGCCGGGCTTCTCCTCGTGAAGGCCAGATGCCAATATGACTGATTTGGCCTTTTTCGGTGGGGCTGCGAGCTAAGATGTTTTCATATAAATGAGCCTAATCGCGATTTCGGATCTGCATCTCGGTCCTGACGATGACGATCTCAAGGCGGCATTTGTTGAACTGCTAGATTTCGTGACGCCCGAAGTCGACTCCTTGGTAATCAATGGTGACCTCTTCAGCTTCTGGTTCGGATACCCGGATGTCATCCCATACCGCTACCTCACCGTACTCGCAAAGATGCTCGAATTATCCGACCGGGGTGTGAACTTCAGATACTTCCACGGCAACCACGACTTCGCGATGGGCCCTTTCTTCGAGACATACCTTCCTGCCGCTATTTACAGCGACTTCGCGCTGATTGATTATCAGGGCACAAACGTGCACTTCGAGCACGGAGATCTAATCAACTACGAGGACACTGGATACAAGCTGCTCAGGAAAGTTGTCAGGAGCAAGCCCATAAATTGGCTCTTCAAAGCTGTTCCACCACACATAGGACTCGGAATTGCGAACTGCTGCGCGCATATCAGCAGAAAATACGTCATAGGCAAGAACACCAGCTTCTATTATTGCTGCCTGGAATCCGCATACCGCAGGATGAGAGACGGCGCCGATCTCGTTGTTTACGGACATGGGCATCGGACCATATTCCGTGAGATGGTCATTTGCAGGAAGAAGAAACTCCTCGTCATGATTCCCGGAATCAAGAGGAGTGAGATCTACTTCTTGAGGCTCTCAGGAGAGAACAGCGGCCTCTTCGCCTTCGATCCTGAAATCCGCCAGGAGAGGGTGGTGCATTCATTCGACCTAAATTCCCTTGGAAAGGCAGTCGAGGGATAGTTCTCGTTGGCGCTCTTAATGGGGATAGACACATCCTGCGATGACACTTCCTGTGCAATCGTGGAGGACGGCAGACAAATTCTATCCAACGTAGTATCCTCGCAGATTACCGAGCATTCCGAATATGGCGGTGTTGTGCCGGAAATCGCATGTAGAAAGCACGTCGAGAATATCGTGGGCGTCGTCAGGAAGGCCATCGCAGACGCGAAATGCGAACTAAATGACATCTCCGCAATCGCGGTAACCAAAGGGCCCGGTCTCGTCGGCGCTCTGCTTGTGGGAATTGGAGTCGCCAAAGCAATCGCGTATTCGCAGAGTCTGCCATTGATACCAGTGAACCACCTCGAAGGTCACATCCTCTCCCCATTTCTGGCTTCCGGAGTGAATTATGAGTTCCCGTTCGTATCCCTCGTGGTCTCCGGCGGGCACACCAGCCTATATGTTGTGCGAGAGCTTGGGCGATACGAAGCCGTGGGCCGCACGGTTGATGACGCTGCCGGGGAAGCTTTCGATAAGACCGCGAAGGCTCTCGGACTGGGCTACCCAGGGGGACCTGTTGTTGAGAAGAGGGCCGCGAAAGCTGCTCGCTCGATAGAACTCCCAAGCCCGATGATCAAGCATGATAGCTTCGATTTTAGCTTCTCAGGCCTAAAGACTGCAGCTCTGAATTACATCCGATTTGAGCTCGAGATCGAGCCAAACGCGAACTGCGGAGATGCAATCGATACCGATGCGGTCGATAGTCTCTGCGCTGGCTTTCAGGATGCGGTAATCGATGTCCTCTTGTACAAGGCATTCAGGCTCTCAGAGCAGAGGAAGATCCCAATCGTCGCATTGGGCGGTGGAGTGTCTGCGAATACCACCCTCCGGGAGCGATTTATCTCCAGGGGAAAACAGGATGCAGTGCGAGTCATCTTCCCATCGAAGCCACTTTCCACAGACAACGCAGCGATGATCGCCGCAGCCGGATTTCACCGCTTCGTCAATAAGGAGTTCGCGGATTCGACGCTGGATGCAGAGCCTAATCTTCCGCTCTGAACTGATCGATATAACTTGGTGATACAGGACTACCCAAATGTCCTGCTCGCAGAACACCAGTATAGCGAAAAATCAGATTTTGAGCTGAGAATGTGGCGGGGTATGGTACCAGGCAAGAAGACCATGTTTCGCTTGAATCCATGAGTCTTCGATGATACTATACCATTATCCGTACCTGTCTGAGAACGCAATTGAGGGAGTCGTCAGATGTCTGAGGAGATGATCCGGGCCAGGAGGTCACAGATGGGCCGCTACAAGATCCCGCTATACATAAAGACTGACAGCCACGAGTTCATTCTCTACAAACCGGAGGGAATGCTCCTCCAGAACATGCGAGTGGAAACAGGCAAGTTCCCATCAGAACTATTCCTTAGAGCACAGGACAAACTGCAGGGGATAAAGGAACTCCAGCAGTCATTTAACGAAGATCTGAGGCGGCACATAAAGGCAAACGACACGAACAGAATGAAGGATACACTCGTCGGGGTCGTCGCCGAGACTTTGACCGAGCCGAGATCCGGCAGCCTGGAAGGGGTGGCGGAGACCGTTGATATCCTCGCCGGTGAATTCGCTACTCAGCCAGGCGTTCTGAAGGCACTTGTCAATGTCTACTTCAAGGACTATACGACCGCAATTCACTCTGTGAATGTGATGGCCCTGACGCTCGGATACTGTCTGTTCAATGACCAGGGCCTCGACATGAGCAAGACCCTGGGACTCGCGGCACTACTCCATGACGTCGGCAAGACCAAGATCGACATGCGGATCCTGAATGCAAACAGGAAACTGACGGACGATGAATTCGCGCAGATAAAAAGACACCCGACGATCGGATATGACATTTTGAGAGAGTGCGATTTCAGCGATGAAGAGATTTTCAAGGGTGCGCTCGAACACCACGAGAAATTGGATGGCAGCGGATATCCGAAAGGTATCAGGGACGTATCCCTCGCCGGCCAGATCATCGGGATCATCGACTGCTATGAGGCGATCACGAATGACGACAGACCCTATAGAAATGCCATGGATCCACTCGACGCGCTCGCATTGATGAAGCGAGAGGTAGAGACCGAGCAATTCAACTGGAGGCTATTCGAGGGATTCGCGCGCAGTCTGGTCAAATAGCCAGAATTCACATTTCTGCCGATTGGCTCCAATAGGCCCTGCCTGACCATACGTGCCGGAAGTTCAATGCACTGGCCAGTCTATCCGCAACCACGCGTCTTCGATGTCCGACCCGATAAGCTGACCGAAGAGAAGACAAGGATGCAGTGCGAGCCCACTTTCACCCGAAAGGCCGATCTCCTGTCCGGCATCGACCGCATCACCAACGCAAACGAAGCTCGCACTCAAGTGCGAGTAGATCATTACACGGTGTCTGCTATGCAGGACAGCGATGGTCAGACCGTAGCCGGGGAAATAACTCGCCAGCGCGATCCGGCCTCTCGCCACCGATCTAACCTGAGAATATTGCTCGCACGCGTACTCGGGACCCAGAACGCCCTCCGCCTCTGATCCCTCCGCGGGTCTGAATTGAAGGGGGGAGCCAAGACGCCCGGGGAGTCGCCCAATGTCCGTGTCATCCAGACTGTTCAGGGCATCCACGACCGCAGACCGAAGTCCGTTTCTGCATCGTCTAAGCATAGCAGGGCCATCCTTGTCTCGCGATAGGCCGGCGGCTGCGACGACTGCCAACTCGCGCTTGCCGGCTATTTGAGCATCGAGCTCCTCGTCCCTCGAGGCGAGCTCAGCTCGCATCTTGATCAACTCCCCGAGAAAAGCTTGCTGCTGCTTCCTCAAGTCTGTCTGCATCGCCACCACCTCCTTGAGCTCCCGAGCGATCTCGATCAGAAGAGCCCGAGTCAATGCAGTGAATTCACCTCTCAGCGAGCCGCTCGGAGATGCCTCGCCCTGCAGGTCGGGGAATATCCCGAAAGCCCAGACCGGGCAAGCCGAGACCAGACGCTCAGATGCCGCCTTGAGTGAATCGAATTCCAGACTCGCGCTGGCCAGCTTCTCGATGATCTCATCCATCTGAGCGTTCTTTTCGCGCAAGCTGAGGGAGTGTATTACTTGTCTCGCCTGTCCCTCGAGGATTGAATTATCCCGCATTATAACCTCCATCCACCGCGCTGTGAACTCAGGGGCCGCGTCCAGGGACGAGGCAGAATCCATCATCTCCTGTGCGGACGACCTGTATGTATCCAGATGCCTCTCAAGGCAACCGCGCACAGCTTCGAACTCGGAAATAGCCCCCTGAAACTGCGGCACATTGCCTGCCAGAACGACACTGAATGCCGCGAAAATGGTCGCGATCGGAAGGAGAATCCTCGGCAGTAGGCTCATTGGATGGCAGAGATCACGAGTTCAATCGTTCGAGTCCCAGGCGAAAGCATCGGCTTTGCTGGTCTTTCTTAGGCTCGAGATAAAAACGGGGCCGATAGAAAGGATTGCGCTCGAGATGGCTATAAGGACACCATCCAGGATTGAAATCCGCGGTGCGAAAATCCCTCGGAGCTCAGAGATGACACCTCGAATATGAGATGCCTCGATCGGGAATACAAGGCCCCATACTGCAAACGTCAAAAATATCCCGGCAAGCCACTGGAGAATGCCGTAACTGATGAACGGCATGATCTGCGTCATTTTGCGGGCGCCGACAAGCCATGTTATCGAAAAGGCGTCCGCACTCGTCTCGAGCGCTGCCCGACCCCCATAGTATAGGCGCGTCAGAGCAAGCACGCTGCAAATGAGAAGAAGAAAGAAAACCAGTCGGCCGAAACTCCGGAGCAATTCCGATAGGACAATGAAAGTGCCGCCTGCGAAATATACGTCGAGCACTTCCGGACGTGCTTTCAGATCGGATGAGAGCCGAGACAACTCGGCATCCGACATCTTATCGGATTCGATATACACTGAGAATACTCTCGGAGATATCGACAAGGGCAATTCTCCGAGCGAGTCCCTTTCCAGCCGCAGAGAATCGGATATCATCGCGAAGTAGGTGTTCAAGGCCTTCTGCTCAATTCGCTTCACTCCGGGCTGAGATTTCACCCAGGTTGTCAGACCTTCCAGCTTAGGCTGTGATGCCTCGCTCGACGTATAGATAGTCAGATGATCGCTCGAAGTCAGCTGCCTGAGCAGTGCCTCTCTGGCGTTCAGTGTCGCCAGAAGAAACGAGGACATAAAGGTGAAAACCATGAGCGCAAACGCGCTCAGGACAAAGTGAACTGGGGTGAGCCTTATGGCTCTGAATGCTATACTCTGAGAAAGGGCGAATTTATACCAGAGATCGTCCCTATTCCGATGATTCATCCTTCGCTTTTTCTGCTTCTTTCTCTGCTTGCGCTTTCTTGTCCTTTTTGGCCTCCTCGACGAAATTCATCCGCAGATTCGTGAGGACCGTATCCAGAATTGTCCTCTCGTCCTTGTCGAGGTTGCCCTCGGTCTTCTTCTTGAGCATCTCGAGCATCGCGATGGAGTACTGCGCCTGATCAAGGTTGCGCTCGACCTCACCGGTTATAGGGTTTGCGATCTTCCCCAATTGAGCCATCCCCGCAGCCGCCATGGACTGAACCAGCCCCAGAAACGTCTGAGTATAGACTTCCTTCTCCTGATCTGCCTTTGAATCAACCATCCCATCTCTCCCCGTTGTTCCTTCAGCAATTGGCCTTCTCGTTCGTGAATTCTTTGCGGATCACAGAGACTGACGCAACCTTGTCATTCTCCAAGAGCGACTGGAGCTTGACGCCCATTGTCGAGCGCCCAGTAATCCGTACGCTCGAACGTTCGAGCTTGAACCGCAACGTCTTTCCATTGTGCGTCATCATTATGACTTCATCGCCGTCATCGGCCAGAACGATCGCGACGACCTCACCGTTCTTCTTCCTGCATTTGATGTTAATGAGGCCATAGCCGCCTCGATTCTGAGGCCGATAGTCTGATGCGCTGCTTCGCTTCCCGTAGCCATTCTCTGTCACCGTAAGGATTGTCGTATTTTCCGAGAGGACCTCCATCCCTATTACATCATCTCCCTCCCGGGTTTTAATCCCTATCACCCCACGAGCAGATCGACCCATCGCTCGAACTTGGCCCTCGCCAAACCGTATCATAAGACCACGCCGCGTCCCGAGAAGAACCTCCTGGCCCTCATCAATCAAGCGAGCTGAGACCAAACTGTCTCCGTCATTGAGCCCTATCGCTATGATGCCGCTCGATCTGATGTTTCTGAACGCTGAGACTGATGTCTTTTTGACCTGCCCTTGACGGGTCGCCATCAGTAGATACTGCTCACTGTCGAAATCGAGATTCCTGACCGGGAAAATCGTGCAGATCTTCTCCTCAGGTTTGAGATTCAAAAGATTTCGAATGGCGCGACCCTTGGTGTTCTTCTCTCCGCTCGGAAGGTTATAGACCTTCAGCAGATGTACTCTTCCCTGGTCTGTGAAGAACATCACCCAGTCGTGCGTCAGAGCCGCAAATATCGTCTCGATGAAGTCCTCCTCCTTCGTGACCATCCCGTAGGAGCCCTGGCCCGACCGACGTTGCGCCGCAAACTGCGAAAGCGGAGTTCGCTTGATGTAACCAGACCGTGTCGCCGTCACAAGCATCTCCTCAACGGGGATCAGCTCTTCATCTGCGACCTCATCCTCCTCCTCAATAATCTCGGTCCGGCGGTCGTCACCATGCCGCTTCTTCAACTCCATGAATTCTTCTTTTACTATTCCAAGTATCAAATTCTCATCTGCCAGGACGCCCCGCAGGTAGTCAATCTCCTTCATCAGGGCAGCATACTCGTTGTCCAACTTCTCCTGCTCCAGTCTCGTCAGATTCTGAAGTCGCATGTCCAGAATCGCTTTCGACTGGATTGTTGTGAGGCCAAATCGACTCATCAATTGGCCCTGCGCCTGCTCGACCGTCGTCGATTCTCGAATCGTCCGAATGATCTCGTCCAGATTGTCCAGAGCGATCTTGAGACCTTCCAGAATGTGTGCGCGAGCCTCAGCTTTGTTGAGCTCGAACTCACATCTCCGGCGAACGACTACCTGTCGAAACTCCACAAAAGACCGCAGCATTTGCCTCAAATTCAGAAGCCGGGGCTGACCGTGAGTCAGCGCGAGCATGTTCACATTGAACGAATCTTGGAGACCCGTGTACTTGAGCAGCTGACGCATCACGACTTCCTCCTGAGCGTCGCGCTTGAGCTCTATAACTATCCGCATCCCGGCCCGGTCCGATTCGTCACGTATGTCAGATATACCCTCGATCCTCTTCTGATTCACGAGGTCAGCGATCGTAGCGACAATAGCGCTCTTTTGATGCTGATATGGCAGTTCGGTTACGACGATTCGCACTCGGCCGCCCTTGGGGCCGAAATTCTCGAAGGCCGTCTTTGCACGAACGATGATCTGCCCGTGCCCCGTTTCATACGCCTGCTTTATTCCGGAACGACCGAGGATGTAGCCGGCAGTCGGGAAATCAGGCCCCCTGATCACTCCCATGAGCTCCAATATCGTCACATCAGGCTTCTCGATGACCTTCACAAGACCGTCAACGATCTCCGAAAGATTGTGAGGCGGTATTTGCGTCGCCATACCAACGGCAATACCGCTCGAGCCATTGACCAGAAGATTGGGGAGTCTCGCTGGTGCAACCACCGGCTCGCTCGTCGTGTTGTCGTAGTTCGGTGAGAAGTCGACAACATCTTTTTCTATGTCGGCCAGCATCTCATCAGATATACGCGCGAGTCTCGCCTCCGTATATCGCATCGCCGCCGGAGGATCA